>NZ_JBHFKW010000002.1:0-260218 GCF_042879395.1 Photorhabdus sp. RM322S | reverse complement strand
ATATATCAATTAATACTAAAATTTCAGCGGTTTTAATTTGTGTCATTTCCGCTGGGATTTATTCTGGGCGGGCGCTTGAGACTATCTGTCTCTGGCGCGCTGGAGCAGATAGAAGAAAGCCCCAAATGATCTTTCAATCAATTTGAGGCCCATCTTTATGCTTGACAACATAAGATTAGCCTCTTACACGCCGAAAGGCAAGGAGACGCTAACCATGAAACAGCAAAATCGGAGGTAGTATACGTTTATTCCCATGAGATGCAAGATTCCGAAAATATTTATTACGGTCACGTAATACCTTCAAATTAAATTAGCGGCTAATAAAGAAAATGAAAAAATGTTGAGAGTGGAATATATAGATAAGATTGTTTTTGAATACATTTAATTAATTGCATTGATTAAATAGAAACCCTATTTGTATATATTATAATCATAATAGCAACTCCCATGCCGCATCTCCGGTATATCTGAAAGCTCACATCAAATAGTATTTATGATGAACCTTTTGTGCTTTTATTTTGTATCAAAAAGTACAAATCAGCACAATTAATCAAACTAATAATGTATATATAAAACAAAGAATTAAAAATATATTTTCATATGCGATGAACATAAGTCGTTGTGTTTGGGTGAAATTTAACCTATTTAAGGTATATCCTCTTAAAACAAATGGTTGAAGTGATAAGGGTTATCATTACCATTATGTGGTAAGGAGAATGCTCCGATAACAGCGGCAAAAAATTGCTAAAGAAAAATATGAGGTCAACGATGACAAATAGTGTTGAAACCTTCTCTCTGAATGAAACCGCATGGCAAGGAATCACGATCACAGAGAGAGCCGCAGCACAGATCCTAAAATTGATGCAGCAGAACCCACAAAGTAAAGGGTTATATCTGGGGGTTAAGCAGTCAGGATGTGCCGGCTTTGGCTACGTGTTTGAGATGGTTAACGATCCTGCGCCTGATGATTTACTGTATGAAAATGAAGGGGCATGTCTATATGTTCCCCTGAAAGCTATGCCATTTATCGATGGAACTGAAGTTGATTTTGTTCGTGAAGGTTTAAATCAGATATTTAAATTCAATAATCCAAAAGCTCAACATGCCTGTGGGTGTGGTGAAAGCTTTGGTATATAAGTGTACCAATATATGTCTCAGAGCAATGTAGAAATCAGCGATGATGTGCAGACCTGGCTCAGCGATCATCGTTATAAAGAGGGTTTTTTCACTCAGGTCGCGACTGATGAGTTGGCTAAGGGGTTGAGTGAAGACGTTGTGCGGGCAATTTCCGCAAAACGTAATGAGCCTGAATGGATGCTGGCGTTTCGGCTGGAGGCTTATCGCCATTGGCTGGGAATGGAAGAGCCGCACTGGTTGAAGGCGAATTACCCTAATCTCGATTACCAGGACTATAGCTATTATTCAGCACCTTCATGCGGTGCCTGTGATGATAGTTGTAGTTCGCAATCCGGTGCTATGCAGGCAACGGGTGCAGAGCAAACGAATAATTATTTGACGGTAGAGATTGAAGAGGCATTTGATAAGTTGGGCGTTCCTGTGCGGGAAGGTGAAGCTGTCGCAGTAGATGCTATTTTTGATTCAGTTTCTGTCTCAACAACCTATCGGGATAAATTAGCGAAAGAAGGCATTATTTTTTGTTCATTCAGCGAGGCAATACAGGAATACCCTGAATTAGTCCGTCAATATCTCGGCAGTGTGGTTGCAAGTCACGACAATTTCTTTGCCGCGTTGAATGCCGCGGTTGCTTCTGATGGTACTTTTGTTTACGTGCCAAAAGGGATTCGGTGCCCGATGGAACTCTCCACCTATTTTCGTATCAACGCGGCGAAAACCGGTCAATTTGAGCGCACCATTCTGGTTGCTGATGAGGGCAGTTATGTCAGCTATATAGAGGGATGCTCTGCACCTGTACGTGACAGCTATCAACTGCACGCTGCTGTTGTGGAAGTGATTATCCATAAAGATGCCGAAGTAAAATACTCTACTGTACAGAACTGGTTTTCAGGCGGTGACAGTGAGGGGGGAATTCTTAACTTTGTGACTAAAAGAGCATTGTGTGAAGGTGAAAATGCCAAAATGTCCTGGACGCAATCAGAAACGGGTTCAGCAATTACCTGGAAATATCCAAGTGTGATCCTGAAAGGGGATAACTCGATTGGCGAATTTTTCTCTGTCGCCCTTACTAATGGTACTCAACAGGCAGATACCGGCACCAAGATGATCCATATTGGGCGTAACACCAAATCGACCATTATTTCAAAGGGTATTTCTGCTGGCCGTAGCCAGAACAGTTATCGTGGGTTGGTGAAAATATTGCCGGGAGCGGAAAACGCCCGTAATTATACTCAATGTGACTCCATGCTGATTGGTACTGAATGTGGCGCGCATACATTTCCCTACGTAGAAGTACAGAACAATACTGCGCAACTGGAGCATGAGGCGACAACTTCCCGCATTGGTGAAGATCAATTGTTCTATTGTTTGCAACGCGGCATTAGTGAGGATGATGCGATTTCAATGATCGTTAATGGTTTCTGTAAGGATGTGTTCTCTGAACTTCCCCTTGAATTTGCCGTTGAAGCGCAGAAATTACTGGCAATTAGCCTTGAACATAGTGTTGGGTGAATTCTCCCTGTTTCCCTTTTTTATGACAGAACGTTAAGCCGTTCGAAGGCATGTAATATGTTAAGTGTTAAAAATTTACGAGTCAGTGTGGAAGGTAATGAAATCCTGAAAGGATTAAATCTTGAAGTTAAACCGGGTGAAGTTCATGCCATTATGGGACCGAATGGCTCCGGTAAAAGTACATTATCGGCAACGTTAGCTGGCCGTGAAGAGTATGAAATTGATGATGGTGAAATCATCTTTAAAGGAAAAGATTTACTGGAATTTGAACCGGAAGAGCGGGCTGGTGAGGGGATTTTCCTGGCTTTTCAATATCCGGTGGAAATTCCGGGTGTCAGTAATCAATTCTTCCTGCAAACGGCAGTGAACGCTGTCCGTGAATATCGTCATCAGGAGCCGCTGGATCGCTTTGATTTTGCCGATTTTATCGAAGAAAAAATAGAACTGCTGAATATGCCGCAAGACTTGCTGACACGTTCAGTCAATGTCGGTTTTTCCGGTGGTGAGAAAAAACGTAACGATATTCTGCAAATGGCCGCGCTGGAGCCGACACTCTGTATTTTAGATGAAACAGATTCAGGTCTGGATATTGATGCACTGAAAATTGTTGCTAATGGTGTGAATTCCCTGCGTGATCCAAACCGCTCATTCATTATTGTGACTCACTACCAACGTATTTTGGATTACGTGAAACCTGATTTTGTCCATGTGCTGTATCAGGGACGGATCATTAAATCCGGTGATTTCAATCTGGCGAAAAAATTGGAGGAGCAAGGCTATGGCTGGCTTATTGACCAACAGTGAAAAAGCTGAAAAGACGCGTCAGGTTGCAGAGCGTAATCAGCAAGCCTTAGCGCGTTTCGCTGATTTGTATCATTGCCGCCATGGTGATGATTCATCTCATGCCAGTCTGCATTGGCAGCAAGTGACTAAAACCCGGTTTCCTCAATTCAGACATGAAGATTGGCGCTATACTCCGCTGGAACAACTGTTAAGCCAGCAATACAGTGGCAAAACCTGGGAATTGACCGTAGCACAATGCGAACAACTGGCGATTCCGATGGATTGCTGGCGTATCGTTATGGTGGATGGTTGTTTTTCTCCTTTACTGAGTTCCTGTGAATTTGGGCCGTATCAGTTGAGTTTACTGGATAACAAAAGTGGGCTTCCGGCGTCGATCCAGAGCGAGATTTTTCTGCATTTGACAGAAAGCCTTGCTCAACAGCCTTTGGTCATGACATTAAAAGCCGGGCAAGTTGCGGAAAAACCCCTTTATCTGCTGAATATAACCAGTGGTTATTGTAATGAAGCATTAAATACCAGCCATTACCGCTATCACATTACTGTGGGAGCGAATGCAGGCGCCAGAGTGATTGAACATTTCGTCAGTACTGATGAGCAGCAACCCCATATGACAGGAAGCCGATTGACCGCAGACGTGGGGGATAACGCCAGCTTAATCCATATAAAACTGGGCGTTGAGAATAGTGAGAGCTACCACTTTGCACATAACGATATTGTGGTTGGTCGTGATGCCCGGGTGAAGAGCACCAGTTTTCTGTTAGGTGCCGGGCTTGGTCGACACAATACCAGCGTTCAACTTAATGGCGAAGGGGCGAATCTGTCGTTGAACAGCTTGTTGTTGCCGCAAGGAAAAGAGGTCGCTGATACCCGTACTTATCTGGAACATAATAAAGGCCATTGTGAAAGCCGCCAGTTGCATAAAACAATTGTGATGGATCAGAGTAAAGCGGTATTTAACGGCATGATCAAGGTGGCACCTCATGCACTGAAAACCGATGGGCAGATGACCAATAACAACTTGTTATTAGGTAAACAGGCAGAAGTGGATACCAAACCTCAACTGGAAATTTACGCTGATGATGTGAAATGCAGCCATGGTGCGACTGTTGGCCGGATAGATGAAGAACAACTGTTCTATCTGCAATCACGTGGTATCAGCCGGTGTGATGCGCAACATATGATTATATTTGCTTTTGCTGCCGAACTTACTGAATCTATTGAAGATGAAGCCCTGAAAACTGTTGTCATGAAGCACATTAAACAGCGTTTAGCGGGAGTGGAAAAATGACCTTCTCTGTAAAAAGGGTGCGACAGGATTTCCCGGTACTCACTCAGCAGGTCAATGGGTATCCACTGGTTTATCTTGATAGTGCCGCCAGTGCTCAGAAGCCGGTTTCGGTTATAGAACGGGAAAGTGAATTCTGTTTACACCAGTATGCGGCGGTTCACCGGGGAATTCATACTCTCAGTTCTGCGGCTACTCGTATGGTTGAAAATGTACGCCACCAGATGGCGCAATTCATCCATGCTCAAAGTGATGAAGAGATTGTTTTCGTCAAAGGTACGACGGAAGGGATTAATCTGGTAGCTAACAGTTATGGCCGCAAATTTATCAATAGTGGCGATAATATTGTGATTACTGAAATGGAACATCACGCCAATATTGTTCCGTGGTATATGCTGGCGGAACAAATTGGGTGTGAAATCAGAGTATGGTCACTGAATGAAACCGGTGAGCTGGATCAATCGGTTTTAACATCCCTGATTGATTCACGTACTAAATTACTTTCTTTTACTCACCTGTCTAATGTGCTTGGCACCGTGAACCCTGTACGTGAAATTATACAACAGGCAAGAAGAGTGGCTGAAGAGTGGGGTGGTCAGTTACATATTCTGGTTGATGGTGCTCAGGCCATTATGCACAAGAAAGTTGATGTGCAGGATCTGGGGTGCGATTTCTATGTTTTTTCCAGCCATAAATTATACGGACCAACAGGAATTGGCGTGCTTTATGGGCGTAAATCCCTTCTGGAAGCCATGCCACCTTGGGAAGGTGGCGGAGCAATGATCAAACACGTCAGCCTGCAAAAAGGGATAACCTATGCGGGATCACCATGGCGGTTTGAAGCGGGGACGCCGAATATAGCGGGAATTATTGGCCTTGGCGCTGCGGTTGATTATGTCACTTCACTGGGGCTGGATGAAATTCAGCAACATGAACAGGCGCTGATGGATTATGCGATGACTCGGCTGAAAGAGGTCAGGTCACTGAAATTATATGGTCCTGAGCAACGTCAGGGGGTTATTGCGTTCAACCTTGGCCGTCATCATGCTTATGATGTGGGAAGTTTCCTTGATCAGTATGGCATCGCGATTCGTACCGGGCATCATTGCGCACTTCCGCTGATGGAGCATTATCATGTTCCCAGTATGTGCAGGGCGTCACTGGCGATTTATACTACGCAAGAAGAGATTGATGCTCTTGTTGCTGCATTGCAGCGGATAGAAAAACTGCTTGGTTGAGACGGTTACAGATCGAAAGGGTGATAAAGGAAAAAGTCATGGCAAGTTTGCCCGACCAAAATAGATTGTTACGTAATTTTTCCCGCTGCCAAAATTGGGAAGAAAAATATCTCTATATGATTGAACTGGGGGCGAGGTTGTCCCCATTGACTGACGAACAACGTCAACCTGAGCATTTAATCGCCGGTTGTCAGAGTCAGGTGTGGATTTTGCTGAGGAAGAATGACCAAAGCAAAGTGGAATTTGTTGGAGACAGTGATGCCGCTATTGTGAAAGGGCTGGTTGCGATGGTTTTTATTCTTTTTCAGGATAAGACGCCTCAGGAGATTCTGGGTTTGGATGTGGCTGAATATTTTGCAAAACTTTCTCTGGAGCAACATTTAACACCATCACGGACACAGGGGCTACATGCGATGATATATGCCATCCGCAATACGGCAAGTAAAATGGTTTAAGTGGCAGTCTTACGCGTTTCTTTCGCGGCTGATAATATACACGGCCGCGACAGGTGAATAAGGCTACAACCATTCGCGCTTAATTTATCCGATAACATTCAGAAGTCATTCCAGGAAGCAAGCATGAAACGAGTTTTAACGTTTATCGGCATGTTATTGTTAAGTGCGCTGACTAATACCGTCAGCGCTACAGAATATACCTTGCCCCCTGCCAATAGTCGTTTAATTGGCGAAAATACGACATTTGTTGTGCCAGATGACGGACGTTCTCTGGAGGCCATTGCCGCCGAATATCAAATTGGATTACTGGCAATGCTGGAAGCTAACCCCGGTATCGATCCTTATTTGCCTGCTCCAGGTTCTGAACTGATTATTCCATCCCAAATGTTGTTGCCTGATACACCGAGGCAGGGGATTGTGATTAACCTTGCGGAGCTTAGACTCTACTATTTTCCGAAAGGAAAAAACAAAGTCATCGTTTATCCCATTGGCATTGGACAGCTTGGTCGTAATACACCGGTGATGACAACATCGGTAAGCCAGCTGATTAAAGATCCAACCTGGACACCGACTAAGAATATCCGTAAGCATTATGCTGAACGGGGGATTATCTTACCTGCGGTTGTTCCTGCTGGCCCGGAAAACCCAATGGGAGCATTTGCTTTGCGTTTAGCCGCTGGACGCGGGGAATACTTGATTCATGGTACTAATGCTGATTTTGGCATCGGTATGCGGGTGAGTTCGGGTTGTATCCGTCTGCGTCCTGATGATATTGAAGCTGTGTTTAACACGGTTTCCCGTGGAACCAGAGTACAGATTATCAATGAAGCCGTTAAGTATTCTGTTGAGCCAGATGGTCAGCGTTATATTGAAGTCCATCAGCCGTTGTCTAAAAAAGAGGATGATGATCCACAAACATTACAAATTATCCGATCAGCTGGTTTGAACAAGTTCATTGATGATAACAAGACAGATAAAAATATTGTTGAACAAGCGATTGTACGCCGCTCTGGTATACCGGTGCGGGTAAGTGAGAATACACAGCCTGAAATACAACAGGATATACCAGAAGAAAATAGAGTACCGATGGAAGACGATGCTAAAAATGCAGAACAAGAAGTCAATGAGGTTGTGTCTGAATCGTTTAAATTACCACCATTATATCAGCCTGGGCCAATCTATCGGGAAAATTAATATTTTATTGCGGACAAGGAGGTCTGCAAATATTTGTCTAACAGAATTTCATGGTAAAAAAACGGCGCACAGATAGACTGTGCGCCATTTTTGTACTTTATTACAAAAAATTATTTTTTGTAGGAACGAACTTGGTTATCCAGACGCTGATTTGCACGAGCTGCATCGTCTTTAGCGGCTTGAATATCAGTACGCACTGCATTCACGTCATTGCTCAGTTGATCAACTTTTGCATTCAGAGTTTGAACGTCAGAAGACAGTTGGTCAACCTTAGCAGTGCTTGAACAACCAGCCAACAGAGTAGAAGCCAGAACTACTGCACCCAGTACAATTTTAGTACGATTCATTATAATACCCTCTAGATTTAAGTTAATCTCCAAGTAGCCATATAAGTATTACACAAAGTTTTTTAGAAAGAGAATAAATTTTTGTCATGAAAACCAATTATTTCAAATTTTCTCTTTAGTAGGCGGGTAATTTTCATCTGAATGTAAAGAAACAAAACGATTGAGTAACATTTTAATCAAAGAAATCCTATTCCATAAGGGGATGATATTCTCCGAAATAATTTTAGTTAAAAATTCTTATAAATAAAAAACACCACATCGAAGCCATCTTGTGTCTATTGAGTCATAGGGACGTGTCTTACATGGAGACATTCCGCATACATAAATTTAGGGTTTCGCTTAAAACAAATTTGTTAACTGAATCTTATTGTAGATAAGCATCTTGACAATACTCAGGTTGAATTCTAGGCTCAGATTCAAACTGGTAAGAGGAGTATTCTATGCTAATTGATCAATCCAACGAGTATTTTAACATCACCGTTGACAACGGGGTCGCTCATTTACAACTCAGTCGTCCCGAAAAGGCAAACAGCTTGGCACTGGAGTTCTGGAGACTATTTCCTGAGGCAATAGAGCAACTCAGTCGCTCAGGAGAGGTACGGGCAATGGTTATCTCTGCGCAAGGCAGCGCATTCTGTGGTGGGCTTGACTTGCAAATTTTCGCCTCCAGCAAAGAAACCCATACGACTAATCCTAATGAGCGGGAAGCTATGCAGTTTAGCTTATTACAAATGCAGGAAGCGATAAATGTATTGGAACGTGCCCGCTTCCCGGTCATTGCCGCAGTACAAGGAGTATGTCTTGGTGCAGGCTTTGACTTAATTGCTGCATGTGATTTTTGTTTTGCTTCTGAAAATGCGAAGTTTCGTATAGAGGAAACCAATATTGGTATGATGGCGGACTTAGGTATTCTTCAACGTCTGCAACATCTGATCCCTGGCGGTGTGGCACGCTATCTTGCACTCACAGGGGATACGTTACATGCCGCTCAGGCTCATGATTTAGGACTTGTGGTAAAGCTCTTCCCTTCTGCGGAGACATTGATCGAGGGGGCTTTAGCGACTGCCCGACGTATAGCGGATCGGCCTCCGGTTGCTATTCACGGGGTTAAACGGGCCATGCTTTACAGTCGTGATCATGGTGTTTACGAATCATTGCAACAAACAGCATTGTTGCAAGCTTCGATTTTTAGCCAGCAGGATATCTTGTGCTCGATTCAAGCAAAAGCAGCTGGAGCAACAAGTGAGTTCCAGAACTTAAACGAAGTAGGTAAAGCGTTCGATGAGCGATGATTAAGACAGAGATGCCGATAATATGTAAAGTGGGCTTTCCGCAAATGACGTAATGCCGGGAAACATCATCGTGGTTTAGGGTTAAGCCATTTTCTGATCAGTAAATAGAAAATGGCGTCATTACCACATAGGTTCGAATGAATAGGGCAGTATGGCTGAATGGATAGAAATATGGTGGAGACAACGATGCTAAGGTTGATGACCACATATTAGTTTTGTTTTAAAAGATAAATAACCACATCAACTAATAAAGTTTTTCCTTATTCAGTTTTCACCGATTGAACTATTTTGACTATTAAGCATAGAATAAATAACCGGGATTTTTATGTATTTGATTGCAGACTTGAAAATGACCTTAGCTGTGATGAATATAATGAAATTAACTTAATAATAACATAAATTTAACGTTTTCATTTGGAATTGATTATCCTAATTATATAAGAATAAGCGAGCTTTTTCATTTTATGTAAATATTATGTAATTTATCTTCTTGTATCAGCGTTTATATTTATTTGGTATTTAACATATTGTGCTATTTGATAAAAATAGTTGATTTTTATATGCACCTATTAGGAGAGTCGGATTATTCAGTAACAGTCCATCCTATTAATGAATCGACTCATTGATGGAACGGGAATAGCCCGATTAATTATTTATATCCCGGTTAACATCCGGTCAGGAAATACCTGATCTGATTTGTTGTTTTCCTGATTTATTCTGGCTGACCCCTGAATTCTTATTCGGTTTTCATACACTGAACCTTAAGCATTAAGTCTCTCGAAAATACCCTCCAACCCAATAATAGCGCCCAATATCGGCTATACGAAAGGTCATACACCTAAATAATGTCCTGAAACACCGCAAAAGCGGCGGTGTTTCAGAAATAAATCTACATATCAAATTAAAGAACGTGGACAGATGATGTATTGGTTGTACCACTTGGCACCAGAGCACCAGAGCACCAGATACCATAACCACGATTTCTCCTTTCTTCGCTAGCCCACTGACCAGCGCTACTTCTTTACCGATGCGGTAGAAATCGTCGGTAGAGGCGATTTCTTTAACGATTTGAGTAGAAACTCCTTTAACTAATAGCAATTGGCGTGCAGTCACTTCGTTGGTGGTTAATGCCAGAATAGGTGCGCCAGGGAAGTACTTACGGATAGATTTAGCAGACTTACCGCCATAGGTCGCGACTACAATCAAAGGCGCTTCCAGTTTTTCGGCTGTTTCAACGGCGCCACGGCATATTGCTTCGGTCACGCGCAATTTACGGCAATTGACAGCTTCAATGCGGCTTGGCATGACACGATCTGTGCGCTCACAAATCGTTGCCATGATAGTCACCGCTTCTACCGGATATTTGCCTTTTGCACTTTCACCGGAAAGCATAACTGCGTCAGTACCATCCAAAATGGCGTTAGCTACGTCACCGGCTTCAGCACGGGTAGGGCGTGGGTTTTTGATCATGGAATCGAGCATTTGAGTTGCAGTGATAACAACTTTGCGGGCCATGTTACATTTTTGAATCATCATCTTCTGAGCGAAGATAACTTCTTCTACCGGGATTTCAACACCGAGATCACCGCGGGCAACCATGATCCCATCAGAAGCTTCCAGGATCTCATCAAAGTTGTTCAGACCTTCCTGATTTTCAATCTTAGAGATGATTTGAATATTTTCACCACCGTGCGCTTTCAAATGTTCGCGGATTTCCAGAACGTCAGAGCGTTTACGGATGAAAGAAGCGGCGACGAAATCAACACCTTGCTGGCAGCCAAAGACCAAATCTTGTTTATCTTTTTCTGCCAAGGCAGGCAAGCTGATAGATATACCTGGCAGGTTAACACCTTTATTTTCACCCAAATCACCGTTGTTCAAAACCTGACAAATGACTTCTGAGTGAGTGACTTCTTTAACTTTCATGCCGATCAGGCCATCATCAACCAGAACGGTGTTACCTGGAGCCAGATCCGCAGGGAAACCGCTGTAAGTGACAGCAACGCGGTCTTTATTACCGATAACGGTGGTGTCGGTGGTAAAAGTGAAAGTCTGACCCGCAGTCAGGGAGACATCATTGCCGCTTTCCAGCTTCATGGTACGAATTTCAGGGCCTTTAGTATCCAGCAGAATAGCTGCCTGTTGACCTGTCTTAGTTATAACTGAACGGATATTTTGAATACGCTGGCCGTGCTCTTCATAGTCTCCGTGCGAAAAGTTGAGGCGCATAACATTCATGCCTGCATCCAACAGCTCGGTCAGTTTTTCTTCGGATTCTGTTTTTGGTCCGATAGTACAAACAATTTTGGTTTTTTTCATGGCAACTTATCTACAGGTTTTAATGGATAAAATAGTGAACCGCTAACTTTATGGTTTGCGCAGATACCATAGGGTGCTGAATGTTGCGCAACTTCATTGAGGGCAAGCGACGGGGATTTTTTGTGTGAAATCAGTCATATGTAATTATGTGAGCTTATACAGACTATCAGTCTGTAATTTTTTAGCGTTCAGCAAATTAATTTGCTGAAACCATTCAACTATAAATTGGGCCGTATTATAGAGATTTATTTCTGTGAAATGAATCAAAAAATGATTATATGAATTAATTATAACGTTAGGACGAAGAAATAACGCAAATAACGGCAGGGTGTTGTAATTTGTTGCGTAATTTTCTTGTGAACGGTCAACTGACTACTTCAGAACAGAAAATAATTCTAGAGATTTGGTGCGTCCGAGTGGACTCGAACCACCGACCCCCACCATGTCAAGGTGGTGCTCTAACCAACTGAGCTACGGACGCACTAAAAAGAGAGCGCTATCAATCAAGCAATCTGGTGCGTCCGAGTGGACTCGAACCACCGACCCCCACCATGTCAAGGTGGTGCTCTAACCAACTGAGCTACGGACGCAATCTAAATTGCATTGGTGACAACGGGGACGAATATTAGCGGCGAGTGAGCCTTCTGGCAAGGGGAATAATACAAATTGTTGTTCAACTGTTCGTATTTGCATCTGCTACAGCGAATTTGTCGTTTATTCCACCAGTTAAATATTTGTCCCCGGTTTTAGGGAAAGCAAATCAGTGGCTTGAGCGTCGCAGAATGACCTCATCTGATTGTTTTTGTGCCCACAAAATACGGCAGGATATCATCACTGCTGATGCGGTCAGGCCAATAATAAAGCCAATCCAAAATCCTTGTGGCCCCATAGCGGGTACAACATAGTCGGTTAATCCCAGAATGTAACCACTTGGCAGCCCCAGAATCCAGTAGGCGATGAAAGTGATATAGAAGATAGAACGCGTATCTTTATAGCCACGTAAAACACCGGAACCCACCACCTGTATGGCATCAGAGAGTTGGTAAAAAGCGGCAAACAGCATCAGATTGGACGCCATGATGATAACGTCAGGGTTGTCGTTATACATCAAGGCAATTGGCTTTCGCAAAATGACAGTAAAGGCTGCGGTTAAGCAGGCAAACATCAAACCGACGGCAAGACCGGCATAAGCTGATATCCGGGCATTTTCGGTAGATTTTTTCCCCAGGTTGTAGCCAATGCGGATAGTGGTTGCCGCGGCTAAAGATATTGGGAACATAAACATCAATGAACTGAAATTCAGTGCAATCTGGTGCCCGGCAACCGCGGTAATGCCTAAAGGGGTGACCAATAATGCCACTATCGCAAACAGCGTAATTTCAAAAAACACGGCCATAGCAATAGGCAAACCAAGGGCCGAAATGCGTTTCAAGGTATGCCATTCAGGTGCCGCAAAACGATGTTTAGGGCGGATATCCTTTTGTGATGATGAATGTTTTACATACCAGCGCATTGACAGGAACATGGCCCAGTAAACACTGGCAGTGGCGACACCGCAGCCAACACCACCCAGAGCGGGAGCACCGAATTTACCGTAAATGAGTACGTAGTTAATCGGAATGTTAAGTAGTAATCCTAAAAAACCAATGATCATTCCTGGTTTGGTTTTCGATAAACCTTCACATTGATTACGGAGTACCTGATAAAACAGATAGCCCGGTGCACCCCACATTATTGCGTGGATAAATCCAACCGCTTTTTCTGCCAAAAGCGGGTCTATATTGTGTTGCCTGTCAATAAGAAATTTGCTGTTGTATAAAATAACAATAATGATGATTGAGAGGAAAGTCGCTAACCAGAATCCTTGCTGAGTTTGATTGGCAATCAGGTTCCTGCGACCAGAACCGTTCATTTGCGCAATAATGGGTGTCAAAGCTAATAGTAAGCCGTAACCGAATAAAATCACTGGCAGCCAGATAGAGGTACCAACAGCAACCGCGGACATTTCTGTTGCACTAACGCTACCCGCCATAACGGTATCCACAACCCCCATTGCAGTTTGTGAGAATTGGGCAATAATGACGGGGATCCCCAGAGCGAGAAGACTACGCGCTTCTTTTAAATACTTCTGCACGTATTACACCTTTTTTAAAAGTAAAAGAATATTAAGAAAAACTCCTGCATATAAGAAACGATTTTTGAAAAAGCAACCGTTTACTAACCGGGGTATTGTATCTGTTTAATACTATATTAGCCAACAATAATGCTGAGTTTATATTTAAATGCTCAGGTGGTATTTATCAGTGACAACTTGATATAAACTCACTAATAATTTTACATGGTCATCACGAGGTTCTTCTATGTTCACGGGTATCGTTCAGGGAAAAGCACCATTAGTTGCTATTGATGAGAAAAATAATTTTCGGACTCATATCGTTAAATTCCCGGCTGAATTATTGCGAGGTATTGAAACAGGCGCATCGGTTGCTAATAACGGTTGTTGTCTGACGGTAACCAAAATAGAAGGCGATGAGGTCAGTTTCGATTTAATGAAAGAGACGCTGCGCTTGACCAATCTTGGCGATTTACAGGTAGGGGATTATGTGAACCTGGAGCGGGCTGCTAAATTTGGTGATGAAATTGGTGGGCATTTGATGTCCGGTCATATCATCACTGTTGCTGAGATCGCTAAAATTTTCACTTCAGAAAATAATCATCAAATATGGTTCAGGATCCACGATAAGCAATTGATGAAATATATCCTGCATAAAGGATTTATCGGCATTGATGGGATTAGCCTGACGATTGGTGATGTTGTGAATAATCGTTTTTGTGTCCACCTTATCCCTGAAACACTGGAGCGTACAACATTAGGTAAAAAACGTCTTGGTCATAAAGTGAATATTGAGATTGACTCACAGACTCAGGCGCTTGTCGATACAGTGGAACGCGTTCTTGCTCAGAAAGAACGGGAACGCGTTATCTCTCAGCAGTCAGCCACTGTTATTGGCGAATAATCAATAAATTAAGAAGCGACAGGAAGGCTTAGCTTGTCGCTTCCGAACAAAATTAGCCTGTATTCCAACAAGGCTCGTTGAGCCTATTAGTGATCATTTTGTGATTTGCATCTCAGTATTATGTGTATTATGTTACTTAATATAGTTTCTATTGTTATTATTGTGTTAATGCGCTTTTTCGTAAAGTGCAGGTTAACCTTACCATTATATTCTTAGAGACTATTTTAATGGAAAACGCGATTGAATTAGATGAATGGCTTGAAGAACCTACACATGATGATGCTGTTGAAATGATGAATGCACAAGCTATTGTACCCTTTGGTACAGCACTTTGGCCTTAATGATTTCTATAATAAAGCCCTTAGCGGTTCTCTATAATTGAAGTAAGGGGGTTTCCCCTTACTTAAAAGTAAATAGGATTGCCCTCATGGATAAAAGTTTTGAAAATATGTATCGCTGTGTATCATATCATCCCGCAATTTTGGATAAGGTAAAAAAGGGTGAATATATAAAAATATTGATTGGATCTGATACTGAGCATAGCGATATTGCACAAAAGATGCATGGATATGAAAAGAATTTTAATGTAAAATCCGATTTCGCTTCTTTAGAAGAAACATCAGCAGACGATATAAAACAAAAAATATCCGATTGTGATTTATTTATCTTTCTTTACGCATCATCAACATTAAAGAATGTATCTCCACAAGGGCCAGAATATTTAATCAAAATAAGAAAATTTATTACTGAATCGTGGAAGAAATCAGTACTGTTTAAAGATTATGGTCCTCATTTTATTGAGGCATTCAGTGAACCACAAACATCAATAACAGAAAGGAACAAAAAGCTGATTGAACTATCAAGTCAATCACAGAAGATTCAATATACAGATAATCAAGGAAACTCAATTATAGGTTATTTGGAGAAAGACCATAAGTGGACATCCATTGATGGTAATGGAAATCTTGATGTTATTCCTGGGGAAATTGCGAGCCATATAAAGAATCTTAACGGTAGTGTTAGTTTTAGTGGCACTTTTTTGAGTACTGCGCCATTTGCCATAAAATATGGGGTTGTCAATGATATGATGACGATAAATATAAAAGAGGGTGAAATCATTGGGTTTGATTGTGACAATGCAGAATTTAATAGAGACTTTAATTTATATCTAAACCATAATCACGGAAATCGTATCGTTGAAGAATTTGGTATTGGCACCAACACGGGAGTGAAAGCGCTTTACGGCAGAAATGCAGGTTTTGAAGAACGCCATCCTGGTTTACATCTTGGCTTGGGAGGCGGTGTAAAGGGAAGCCATCATTTAGATTTGATATTTTCTGGTGGAAAAATAGCATTTGATCAAACGACCTTTTTTGATAATGGCTATGTTGGTTATTTTCGTTAGTGAAAAATACATCTATACCCTATAGATTTCAAGATGCCTCGCGACGGCAAGGGAGCGAATCCCCGGGAGCATAGCAAACTATGTGACCGGGGTGAGCGAGTGCAGCCAACAAAGAGGCAACTTGAACGATAACGGGTATATAAGCTACAGTGGGTTCCCACTGTAGCTTTGGGTTAATTACCGGGCTACTCGTAATCCGCCTTCAATACCTTTTGGGCTGAACATGATTTGCCATAATTGAATATCGCGCGCACGAAATGCACCTGCACTGGCATTCAGGTAATAGCTAAACATACGTTTAAATGTTGGGCTATAGTTATCTTGTATTTCCGGCCAACAGGCAATAAATTTTTCATGCCAGGCCATCAGTGTGCGATCATAATCTGCACCAAAATTATGCCAATCTTCCATAACAAAACGGTTTTTGCTGGTGTGTGCTATTTGCTCTATAGAAGGCAAGCAGCCGTTAGGAAAAATATACTTGCTGATCCACGGGTCAGCGCTGGCTTTACTTTTGAGGGAGCCGCTGGTATGCAGCAGGAATAAACCCTCAGGTTTCAGGTTTCTTTGAACAACGTCGAAGTAGGTTGAATAATTCTTCGGTCCGACGTGTTCAAACATACCAACAGAAACAATCCTATCAAATTGCTTATGTAAATCCCGATAATCTTTCAGAATAATGTTTACGTCCAGATTTGCACATTGTTCCTGGGCATATTTCTGTTGTTCAGCGGAAATGGTTACACCCGTTACGGAAACACCATAGTTTTTCGCAGCATAAAGCGATAGCCCTCCCCAACCACACCCAATATCCAGCAAGGTCATACCTGGAGAAAGTGCTAATTTCTCGCAGATGAGCTTCAATTTATCAAGTTGAGCCTGTTCTAATGTTTCTGCTTGTTTCCAGTATCCGCAGGAATATTGCATATAAGGGTCAAGCATACGGGTAAAAAGATCATTGCCTAAATCATAATGTTTATGACCGACAATCCATGACCGTTTTGGCGTTTGTAAATTACGTAAGCGGGTTATTGCGATTTTCAGTGTATCTTTGAAATTATTGGGCATTTTATTTTCTAATCCAGCACGGAAAACGCGATAAAAGAAAATATCTAATCGCTCACAATCCCACCAGCCATCCATATAGCTTTCACCTAATCCCATTGAGCCCTGTTGTAAAACTCTTTTATAGAAATCAGGGTTTTTTACCTGGATATCATAGGGATTGTGACCATTAATCTGAATCCCTGCTTCTTGTAGCATTTCATTAGCAATTCGCTGCCAGGAATTAGTGACGTTTTTTTGGTTTTCAATGTGCGATGAACTCATATACTCTCCAAGGTTAGGGTGGTGGAATATTGAGGGGCTCGTTTTAGCTAACAAAGCAGAATGCGAGGGAGCAAAATGCAAAAAATAGCAAAGAATTAAAGCGAGAAACCCTAAAAATTACTAATCCAAAGCTTAATGGGGGTTATCATTGCCCCTGAAAACTTCAAATTCAGGTTATATTTAGAATAAGGAACTTGTATGAGTATAAAAGCAGAAAATTGTTTCATCAATTAATAAATAAAGACTGTAATTAATTGATAATTAACAGCCTTTATTGAAGTAACGATTTGATTAATATCAGGAATGTTTTTCAACAGCTTGAATATAGCGATCAGATTTTTTTTTCCACTGTATAAAATATCCTAGTGCCATCAGAATAACGGTAGAAGCCATGACAGTGGTTGTCGATATAAGTGGATTGTTGACAAATGCTGAAACAACCAGGCTGGCAATAAAACAGAGCCCCAATTGGAGGGTGTTTTGCAATGCGGCGGCTTTTCCACTGTCTTGTGGGTAAACGGATAAAGCATTAGCGACTGCAATGGGATATGAAGCACCATTCATAGCGGCCATAAAACAGAAAGGAATCAGAATAGTCAATATGGTTGGTTCGCTGAATTTTGCGATTAAATACAGCACAATCATGCTGACAGCATAGCCAACCAACAAATAAGGGAAAACAATTTCACTTCTTATTTTGTTCAAGATACTGCGGCATCCATAACCACCGGCCATAAAGGCTAATGTTTGTGGCACGTAACTTAGGCCGATGTTATTTGGGCCATATCCCATCTTGCCAAGAATAAAAGGTGAACCTGTTAGCCAAGCGAAAAAACCAGCGCTACATGATGCAAATATCAGGACGTTGCCACTGAACACCGGCGATTTTAGTAACGTAAAGAAAGATACATGGTTTTTCTGCGTTTCAGTTTCACTGTTTTTTTTGCGGTTTTCTTGCAGAAATAGCGTAAGCAACAGCAGTAATAATGTAATTGCCAGTAATACCAGGAAAATGATGCGCCAGCTGCCATGTTGTAACAGCCAGGCTCCCATCAAAGGCGCCAGGGCAGGGGAAAGTGCGACCAGTGGCATGATCGTGGCAAAAACGCGTTTGGTATGGTTGGCGTCATAACGATCAATAACTAATGCTTGCCATGAAACCGCGGCTGAACAAACACCTATGGCTTGGATAAAACGCAAAACTAAAAGTTGCGTGGCGTCTGTTATCCAAAGCATACCCAGACAGCCAACAGAAAACATTAATAACCCGGTGATGATAATCGGTTTTCTTCCAAAGCGATCTGAAAGAGGCCCCCATAAAAGCTGAGCAAAGGCAAAGCCTGCAAGAAAGATGCTCAGGCTAGCACTGATTGCTCCCGCCGATGTGCCCAATTCTTGTTGCATAGGGCCGAATGCCGGTAGATACATATCAATAGCCAGGTAACCCAGCATACTCAAGCCTGCAAGGTAGAACATGAACTGACTTGAGTTTTTCATTTGATTATTCTCTTTGGATGTCATGATTGAAATAATTTGCTGTGTAGGTAGATAAGAATATTTATACATATTCTATATGCCGTGATTTTTACTTGTGAAACGGTAATATTTGGATAATGCTATGAAAAAAATTGAAAGGTAAAATTATGTGGTCAGAATATTCACTTGAAGTTGTGGATGCTGTTGCCAGAACGGGAAGTTTTAGTGCCGCTGCATCAGAACTCCACCGCGTCCCTTCTGCAATCAGTTATACCGTAAGACAATTGGAAGAGTGGCTTGCCGTCCCGTTGTTTGAACGTCGTCATCGGGATGTGGAATTAACTGAGTCAGGCACTATTTTTATCAAAGAGGCTCGCGCTGTTATCAAAAAAATGATTGACACTCGTCATCAGTGCCAGCAGGTTGCAAATGGCTGGAGAGGGCAATTCAGTATTGCTATTGACCGGGTTGTTAAACCAGAACGCAGTCGTCAGCTTATCCTTGATTTTTATCATCATTTTCCTGATATAGAGCTGTTTATTCATCAGGAAGTATTCAATGGTGTATGGGACGCGCTGGTGGATGGTCGGGTTGATGTTGCAATTGGTGCCACCCGGGTAGCGCCGGTAGGGGAAAGGTACAGTTTCCGGGATATGGGATTTATGCCCTGGTTGTGTGTCGTCAGCATCGGTCATGCTTTGACTCAGTTGAACGGTCCATTGTCTGATGATCAAATGCGACCTTATCCTAGCTTGTGCCTTGAGGATACATCCCGCAATTTACCAAAGCGTGATACCTGGACTCTGGATAATCAGCGCAGGTTGGTGGTTCCTGATTGGGAATCTGGTCTGGCTTGTCTGAACAAGGGCTTATGTGTGGGGATGGTGCCTAAGCACAGGGCAATGCCGCTGATCCGGCAGAAGAAACTGGAAGCATTGGGATTAGAGCAGCCTTTGCCTGATAGCCCATGCTGTTTGACATGGGTGCAAAATAGCCATTCTCCGGCATTAAGTTGGCTTCTGGACTATCTTGGCGATAGTGAAACACTTAATGCTGAATGGCTTCAGGATGAATAGGGAAAATTAACGGCGATAGTCGATAAATGGGCCATCTGCGACAGAACGCCGTTCAACCAAACGTGGATGTACTTCGATAGTTTGTGCATCTTCACGTTTACTGACTATTCTGTCCAGTAACATAGAAAATGCCATTTGCCCCAGGCGTTCTTTTGGCTGATGAATCGTTGTCAATGCCGGAGAGAAATAACGGGCGTTGCGTATATTATCGTAACCGATCACAGAAATATCTTGTGGGACGCGTAATCCTAATTCATCAGCAGCACAAATAGCCCCCATTGCCATAACATCGCCACCACAGAAAACCGCAGTCGGGCGCTGTTTTTGATTCAGAATTTGATGCATAGCTTTGTAGCCCGATTCTGGTTCAAAATCCCCCTGAACAATCCACTCTTCTCTGATTGGAATGCTGGCTTCTTTTAATGCTTTCAAGAATCCCTGATGACGGCCACCACCGGTATTTCGTGCCAGGGGACCAGGGATTGCACCAATATCACGATGACCACGCTCAATAAGATAACGACCAGCCAGATAACCACCGTGGAATGCGTTATCAATAATGGTATCAGTGAAATCACTTCTGGCTTGCCCCCAATCCATGACGACCATGGGAATATTGCGATAATCTTCTAACATTCCCAACAACTGTTCCGGGTACTCTGAGCACATCACCAGCAACCCATCCACCCGTTTTTGTGCCAGCATGGACAGATAGGCTTTCTGTTTATCAATGTTATTGTGTGAGTTACACAAAATCAGCGTATAGCCTTTGCTATAACAACTATTTTCAACAGATTCAATGACTTCAGCAAAATAGGGGGCTTCGCTGGACGTTGCCAGTAATCCGATCGATTTTGTATGGTTAACTTTCAGACTGCGGGCAACGGCACTGGGTGAATAATTCAGTTCTTTGATAGCAGCCCAAACGGCAGCCTTAGTATCTTCGGCGACGAAACGGGTTTTATTAATAACATGGGATACGGTAGTGGTTGAAACGCTAGCGTGTTTAGCCACATCTTTGATCGTTGCCATGAGATGAAAGACTCCTGACCTTTTGGTCTAAATTTAAAGCACTTTGTTAATCGTTTGCCAGTATCTTTATACATTAGGGTGTCTGCTGGCAATAAGTTAGCGATAAATCCTGAATTTTGTCTGATCTGGCTCAAAAGTGAAAGCAATAATCAATGTTATAAAATACAGGGTAATCGCTATTTTATGTTTTTTCCTTAATGTTAAGGATAATTAACCATGTTAACTGAATGGTATTTGTGGTTATAGACTTCTATTCTGAGGGGGATCGATGAATACCGATTTGAAGCTTGGCTTATTTACTGCGGTGAGCACGTTGGTGATGATTGCCATTTTTGCCGCTGTTTGCGTGATCTTTGCCTGATGTTTTGAATTGATTAGGTGATGTAAAAATTGGGTTTTTATATTGAAAGGAAAGAGGGCAGGCAGCTTCAATGGCTTATCTGCCCTTTGAATATAACAGTCAAAAAGAGACCATCTGTTCAAGGATAAGAAAATATCAGGATGCATATTGGTGAAAGAAAATGGTATTCTCCGCCAATATTGTGACGATGTTGGTTATCAACATACTGTTGGTTTAAAGGAAATAAAAATGACGACTATTGATAAGATTGAGCGCCAAATTAAAGAGAACCCGATTCTACTGTATATGAAAGGCTCTCCTAAATTACCAAATTGTGGATTTTCTGCACAGGCTGTTCAGGCTTTATCTGCATGTGGTGAACGTTTTGCTTATGTAGATATTTTACAAAATCCAGATATTCGTGCAGAATTACCAAAATATGCTAACTGGCCGACTTTTCCTCAGCTTTGGGTCGAGGGTGAGTTGGTCGGTGGATGCGATATTATCATTGAGATGTATCAGCGTGGTGAGTTACAAACATTAATTAAAGAAACCGCTGATAAATATCGTGTTCAGGACGAAAACGCGACAGAATAATTTTTAAATTAGCGACAGGCTATTATGCTATCTCCCCATATGCTGATATATGGGGGTTTTGTTATTGCTTAAATTTTAATTTGATTGTATTAATCTTATAGTTAGCTATAAGTTTATCCGATTTTTTCTTCTTCTGTTGTCGCTAAGGGCCAGCCACCAAGTTGTTTCCAGCGATTAACCATTTCACAGAATAATTTAGCGGTACGTTCAGTATCATATAAGGCGCTGTGAGCCTGATTATTGTCGAATGGGATCCCGGCTGTAGCGCAGGCTTTTGCTAAAATCGTTTGTCCTAATACCAGACCGCCTAAAGCAGCTGTATCAAAAGTCGCAAATGGATGAAATGGATTCCGTTTCAGTCTGGCGCGTTCTGCGGCAGCCATAACAAAGCTATGATCAAAGTTAGCATTGTGCGCAACGATAATGGCCCGGCTGCAATGATTGTTTTTTATTCCTTTACGAACCATTTTAAAAATAGCGTGCAAAGCTTCATACTCGCTCACTGCTCCACGTAGCGGATTTGATGGATCGATGCCGGTAAACTCCAGGGCTGCTGGTTCAAGATTTGCTCCCTCAAATGGCTCAATATGGAAATGAAGTGATTCGCTGGGCGCCAGCCAACCTTGATCATCCATCTCCAGTGTGATAGCGGCAATTTCAAGTAACGCGTCTGTTTTGGCACTAAAGCCGCCAGTTTCAACATCAATAACGACAGGGTAATAACCTCGAAAACGCCCACTAAGGACGTTTAGCTCTTTTTTGTCAGACATCAGATTGAGTTACCCAGGGCGTTGCTGGCATTTGTGTTTTCAATAAGTTCAATTTTGTAACCATCCGGATCTTCAACGAAAGCAATAATGGTTGTTCCACCTTTTACCGGGCCGACTTCACGGGTAATGTTACCACCTGCTTTGCGAATAGATTCGCAAGTGGCTGCGACATCATCGACACCCAATGCAATATGACCAAAGGCATCTCCCATTGCATAATGGTCAACTCCCCAGTTATAAGTTAACTCGATCACCGCCCCTTCGCTTTCATCTGTGTAGCCAACGAAGGCGAGTGAGTACTTATATTCTGTATTTTCACTGACGCGCAGTAGGCGCATTCCGAATACTTCAGTATAAAAATCAATGGAGCGTTGCAGATCACCAACGCGGATCATGGTATGGAGTAAGCGCATAATTACCTCTCATTTAATGGTTTTACCAGTATTTTTGTGCGGTCTGCCGTACAAAAACCACTAACTATAACGTGTCTTACGGTTACAGTTCAATTTATCCATAATTATAATTTATTCTCATCTGGGTTTATAATTAAATATAGTATATGAATTGTATAGGAAAGGGGATGTGATGGTCGAGCAACTGGAGTTCTTTGCTATTCCCAGCCCTTGTCGAGGAATCTGTCAGGCTAATGAGCGGGGTTTTTGTTTGGGATGTTATCGCAGCCGGGAAGAAAGGTTTAATTGGATGAAAATGTCAGACGGGCAAAAGCGTGAAGTATTGAGATTGTGCCGGCAAAGATATTTACGTACAGTGAGAGCACAAAATCAGACAGATGAAGAACTCCCTGAGCAGCCATCACTATTTTAATTAGAAAATTTTGAGGTTATTAGAGTTAACAATTCAATGATTTACTTATATAGGGTTATATTTTTGGCGAAGTTATAAATGTTCTACTATAATTTACGGTGTTTTGTTTGTTATTTTTTTATTTATTGCTTAGCGTGAAGGCTAACGGTTTTTATTTTGAGTGTTTTTATAACTTTATGTTTTAAATGGAATTTTTAGTTTGATTGTGTGACAAATGTAAAATAAAAACAACATTAATGTAAAAATAGATAGCTTAGCATTTAGATGACAGCTATCCTTATAGTACTTGGAATAAAGTATTGAATGATATTTATTGGTTTCTATTTGTTTGTATTCATAGTTCTGATAGTTTTTGTGTTAAAAATATTGTATGTTAATTGTTTTGTTCTGAATTGAATTTAAGTTTAGTTGTTCTTGGTTATAGTTACCTGAATTAGTTAGTTACTAAGAGTTTACTGTGATTGCACAGAAGTTATATATACTTTTTTAAGGCTAATTAGCCTGATTTAGAAAAATTTGGCTGTTATGTTTAGTAGGCTAGTTATTTAAGGAGGGACAATTGGAATCTACATTGGGATCAGATCTGGCACGGTTAGTCCGTATTTGGCGTGCTTTAATTGATTATCGTTTAAAGCCGTTGGAATTAACTCAGACTCATTGGGTAACGCTATACAATATTAGCCGGCTACCCCAGGAGCAATCTCAGATACAGTTGGCGAAAGCTATCGGTATTGAACAACCATCTTTAGTCAGAACATTAGATCAGCTTGAGGAAAAAAGACTTATCACTCGGCATACTTGTGCCAATGATCGTCGTGCAAAAAGAATCAAGCTGACTGAAGACTCTGCATCAGTTATTAGGGAGTTAGATGGTGTTATTGCATCGACAAGAAATGAGATTCTGGATGGTATTTCACGCGAGGAACTTGCTTTTCTTTCCACTTTAGTGCAGAAACTAGAGCAAAATATTATCCAATTACAGAGTAGATAGTAATTACGATATCCATGAAATGCTAACCGGATGAAAGAAGACCGCGACTTACAAAGATGAAGTCACGGTTTTCTTATCTATATTTTATTGTCGAGGTGAAACCGTCAGATTATTGCCCTGGCCTGCGATTCTGACACGTTGGCCTTTACTGAAGACTGTTTTGCCTTGTTTTTGAACAACAATGATGCTTTCACCACTGTCACGACGAATTTCCAATTCTACACCTTTAGTTGTGTTGAGTGCCCCCTGAATGTTTTGGCCTGCAACGCCACCGGCAACTGCACCCGCAGCAGTCGCCAATGTGTTGCCGCTGCCACCACCAATAGTATTACCAACCAGGCCACCCAGAACTGCGCCACCGATAGCACCTAATACATTCTCATTGCTGCCTGCTTGAATATTGACAGGACGAACGGAAACAATCGTACCGTAAGAGACTGTCTGGACTTGTTTAGCTTGTCCGGCAGTATAGGTATCACCAGAAAGGGAATCGGTGTTGACACAGCCTGATAATGATGCGACTGCAACCGCGCTAACTAAAAAATGCTTAAACATAATAACTCCTGATTTTAATGCCTGACTGCGGAAATCTGATAGCTTATGGGCAACCAAGCTACAACCGGCATTGGCAACAAGTAATAAAAAATTTATTCGGATAGAATAGTCGGTACATTAGCAATCTAGTGCTAAACATATATTAAACGTCAATAGAGATTTTTAAAAGAAATAGCTATTAATGAAAAATTCCACATTTTTGTGAAGTTGTTTCCAAAACTTAGGTTTTATTCCTTTGTTTTCCTATTAACCATATACAGCTAAAACCACTGCGCTTTATAGTTATTGGCGTGGTTTCTGATTTTATCAAGACAGATTCTAAGCAGGAAGGCAAATTAATGGTTATGAAGTCAGGTCGTTATATTGGTGTTATGTCGGGTACAAGTCTGGATGGGGTTGATGTGGTGCTTGCAGCAATCAGCGATAAAGTTGTTGCTCAACAAGCCAGTTATTCACATCCATTTCCATATGAACTGAAGCAAAAAATTCTCGCAGTTTGTCAGGGGCAACAAACGACATTATCTGCGATAGGCCGGTTAGATTATGAACTGGGTTCTTTATTCGCTGAAGCCGTACAAGGTTTACTGGTTAAAACAGGGTTAACTTCAAATGAGATTATTGCTGTAGGGTGTCATGGGCAGACCGTTTGGCATGAGCCGGACAGTCATACGCCTTTCACTATGCAGCTTGGCGATAATAACCGTATCGCGGCTTTAACCGGGATGACCACTGTTGGTGATTTTCGCCGGCGGGATATGGCATATGGTGGGCAGGGTGCGCCATTGGTTCCGGCTTTTCATTTCGCTGTGTTAGGTCATCCAACAGAACGCAGGATAATTCTCAATATCGGTGGTATTGCTAACATAACGACGCTGTTACCTGGATCGTTAGTTAAAGGGTATGACACCGGTCCGGGTAATATGCTGATGGATAGCTGGGTATGGCGTCATCAGAAAAAACCTTATGATAAAGATGGTCAATGGGCACGAGAGGGTGCCGTCAATAACAGCTTACTCAGACAAATGCTCTCTGATCACTATTTTTCGCGGCCAGCCCCTAAAAGCACCGGCCGGGAGTATTTCAATATGAGTTGGTTGGAAGCAAAATTGGTTAACTTTCCTGATATATTACCCGTTGATGTTCAGGCCACACTGGCCGAGCTGACAGCGGTATCTGTGTCACAGCAAATCATGTTGAGTGGTGGGTGCGAACGTCTGCTGGTTTGTGGTGGTGGCGCGCGTAATCCACAAATAATGAGTCGACTTTCTGCATTATTGCCGGGGACAGAAGTGTGTCCGACAGATAAATATGGTCTTAGTGGTGATGATATGGAAGCACTGGCATTTGCCTGGTTAGCATTCCGTACCATGTCAGGAGCTTCAGGGAATTTACCTTCTGTTACCGGCGCCAGCAGTGAAACTATTTTAGGTGCAATTTATCCTGTTACTAATGAATAACAATGGTAAGCTGTCTGGTATTTGATAAATCATAAACAGAGCTACATAATGTCAGAACGTAATGAATTTGATGTTGCAGAGTTACGCCGCGAATATGTCCGTGGCGGGTTAAGACGTAAAGATTTGACTAAAGAACCCATCGAACTTTTTGAACGTTGGCTCAAGCAGGCATGTGAAGCCAAATTGTATGATCCAACGGCAATGTGTATTGCAACGGTCGATGAGAATGGTCAACCATATCAACGTATTGTGTTATTGAAGCATTTTGATACCAATAGTTTGGTTTTTTATACAAATTTAGGCAGCCGAAAAGCGAAACATTTGGCGCAGAATAACAAAATCAGTCTTCATTTCCCTTGGCATCCACTGGAAAGGCAGGTTTCTTTTCTGGGTAAAGCTGAACGCCTTTCTCCTGTTGAAGTGGTGAAATATTTCCATAGTCGCCCCAAAGATAGCCAGATTGCTGCATGGGTGTCGCAACAATCTTCCCGTATTTCCACACGTGGTGTTTTGGAAGGGAAATTCCTTGAACTAAAACAGAAATTCCTAAATGGTGAGGTTCCTTTACCCAGCTTTTGGGGAGGATTTAAAGTGACCTTTGATTCTGTTGAGTTTTGGCAGGGTGGTGCAAATCGGCTCCATGACCGGTTTATTTATCAACGGGAAGGCGATAGCTGGCATATTGACAGGCTTGCACCATAAATCGTGGATTACTATTTTTAGTACTGGCACTTATAGTATTGGCGCTTTATGCTATGCCGCACTCTTTTTGAATCGCGATTTATATACCCTATAGATTTCAAGATGCATCGAGACGGCAAGGGAGCGGATCCCCGGGCGCATAGCGAACTCTGTGACCGGGGTGAGCGAGTGCAGCCAACAAAGAGGCAACTTGAAAGATAACGGGTATACAACAGACAAAATAAATAAACTGATGGAGCCATTAATGTCTAGCAATAACCTGATAAAACAACTGCAAGAGCGGGGCCTCATTGCCCAGGTTACGGATGAAAATGCGTTAGTAGAGAGACTGGCGCAAGGCCCTGTTTCCCTCTATTGTGGTTTCGATCCGACCGCTGACAGCTTGCATTTGGGGCATCTGGTTCCCTTGCTGTGTTTAAAACGATTCCAGCTGGCCGGGCATAAGCCTGTGGCGTTGGTCGGTGGGGCTACGGGTTTGATTGGCGATCCAAGCTTCAAAGCCACTGAACGTAAATTGAATACCGAAGATACCGTTAAAGAGTGGGTAGAAAAAATCCGCCGGCAGGTTTCACCTTTCCTGGATTTTGATTGTGGTGAGAACAGCGCTAAAACAGCCAATAATTATGATTGGTTTGGCAACATGGATGTTTTGACTTTCCTGCGTGATATCGGCAAACATTTCTCGGTTAATCAGATGATTAACAAAGAAGCGGTTAAACAGCGTTTGAACCGTGATGATGTGGGTATTTCTTTCACTGAGTTTTCTTATAATTTGCTGCAATCGTATGACTTTGCCCGCCTGAATGAAGTGCATGGTGTTGAGTTGCAGATTGGTGGTTCTGACCAGTGGGGGAATATTACTTCAGGTATTGATTTAACCCGTCGTATCAACCAGAAACAAGTATTTGGTATGACTGTTCCTCTGATTACTAAATCTGATGGCACTAAATTTGGTAAGACAGAAGGTGGGGCTGTTTGGTTGGATCCGAAGAAAACCAGTCCATACAAATTCTATCAATTCTGGATTAACACTGCGGATGCTGATGTCTATCGCTTCCTGAAATTCTTTACCTTTATGAGTCTTGAAGATATTGATGCTTTGGAAGAAGAAGACAGAAATAGCGGCAAAGCGCCTCGTGCTCAGTACGAGTTGGCAGAACAGGTCACCGGCATGGTGCACGGTGCAGAAGGGGTGGCAGCCGCTAAACGTATTACAGAAAGTTTGTTCTCCGGTGCAGTCGCTGATTTGACCGAAGAGGATTTTGCTCAACTGGCACAGGATGGTATGCCTGTAATCGAGTTGGAAAAAGGCGCAGATTTGCAACAAGCTTTGGTTAATGCCGGGTTAGTCCCTTCCCGTGGTCAAGCACGGACTATGATTAGTTCCAACGCTGTTGCGGTTAATGGTGAAAAGCAGTCTGAACCTGAATATGTGTTTACTAACAGTAATTGTCTGTTTGATCGTTACACATTGTTGCGTCGTGGCAAAAAACACGATTGCTTGATCTGCTGGAAATAACCAATATTGCGTATATACCCAATAGATTTCAAGTTGCAGCGCGGCGGCAAGTGAACGCATCCCCAGGAGCATAGATAACTTTGTGACTGGGATAAATGAAAGCAGCCAACAAAGCAGCAACTTGAAAAATGAAGGGTATAAATGGGCAACGGTAATGTTGCCCTTTTTCTTACCCTAACTTTATCTTACAAACAGAAGCCAGAATAAAAATATAGGCCACAATTGTGAAAAATATCCTTTCGATTCAATCTCATGTTGTTTTTGGGCACGCTGGTAACAGCGCTGCGGAATTCCCTATGCGTCGGATGGGGGTAAATGTCTGGCCGTTGAACACCGTCCAGTTTTCAAATCACACCCAATATGCTCAATGGAAAGGGTGTGTTATGCCGGCTAACCATCTCACCGAAATCGTTCAGGGTATTGAAGAAATTGAACAGCTCAAATCTTGTAGTGCAGTTTTGAGTGGATATATCGGTTCACCAGAGCAGGGTAGTCATATTATCGATATAGTGAAACGGGTAAAGGCGGCGAATCCTGATGCTTGGTATTTCTGTGATCCTGTTATGGGACATCCAGAAAAAGGTTGTATTGTTGCCCCCGGGGTTGCTGAATTTTTGTGTGAAAAAGCGCTCCCTGTGAGTGATGTCATTGCACCAAATTTGCTGGAGCTTGAAACGCTCAGTATGCAGAAAGTGACCAATGTAGAACAGGCGGTTACGGCTGCCCGATCTCTGTGCGAAAGAGGACCGGATGTTGTACTGGTTAAACATCTTAGTCGTGCTGGTTATCGGGCTGATCGTTTTGAAATGCTATTAGTGACTCAAGAGCATAGTTGGCATGTTAGTCGGCTTTTAGTGGATTTTGGCGAACGTCAGCCGGTTGGTGTTGGTGATTTAACCAGCGGTTTGCTATTAGTTAATCTATTAAAAGGAGAGTCTTTACAAACGGCTCTTGAACATGTCGCTGCTGCGGTTTATGAAGTTATGATAACAACCAAAGATATGGATGAATATGAGTTACAGATTGTAGCTGCTCAAGACAGAATGGTGACGCCTGACCATGAATTTCGTGCGACACAATTAGATTAATACGTAATTAGATTAATAATGTATTTAACCGTTCCACTGATGTTGTGTGGAACGGTTTGTTTATCTGTAGATCAAATTAATCCTTCAGCTTTCAATGCATCACGAACGTTTGGACGTTCTGCAATTTTTTCCTGATAGGCTTTAAGATGTATCAGGCCGGATAAATCTAACTGAACCAAAGGTGCCCAGTTGCTGACCGTAAATAAATAGGCGTCAGCAACAGTAAAATTATCTCCGGCAATGTAGGGCTGGTTTGCCAATACTTCATCTATATAATGGAATTTTTTAAGTAGATAATTAATAGCAACAGGAAGATAATTGTCTGGTGTTCCTGGTAAAAATAGTGGTGAATACCCTTTATGAATCTCACTGGAAATATAACTAAGACATTCGAGCTGGTGATATCGCTCCATCGTCCCGGCGGGTGCAATTAATTTTTTCTCCGGTTTCTGGTCTGCAATATATTGAACAATAACAGATCCTTCGGTAAGGATCTCATTGTTATCTAACAGAAGAGTTGGTACCTGGCCTTTTGGGTTAACTGCGAGAAAATCGTCGCCGTTCTCTGTTTTTTTCGTTTTTAGATCAACTTTAATAACGCTGAAATCAAGCCCTGCTTCACGGAGTATGATGTGAGGAGATAGGGAACACGTTCCAGGTTGGTAATAAAGTTTCATGTATCGCTCCTTAAAAGTTTCCGGTAGTAAATACAATTTAAATTACAGGTTCTGGGACAAAGGAACTCAGCAAGGCTTTTGTCATAGCCTTGATATATATTATCACGATATATGGAAATATGTTATGTCAAATTGATATACCCGTTATCTTTCAAGTTACCTCTTTGTTGGCTGCACTCGCTCACCCCGGTCACATAGTTCGCTATGCTCCCGGGGATTCGCTCCCTTGCCGTCGCGATGCATCTTGAAATCTATAGGGTATAATTAAATAAATATAAGGTGTGTGATTGTATCGTGATGAGATTTTTTTATCTCTTTGTTTATATCATTGGTGTTCTGTTTTTTTAAAATATTTTTGAATAGATTGGTGGCTAATATAGAAGTTTAGTGTTAGTTCTGGATGCAGTTAATTATCCAGAACTGACTTGTATTTTGTGTTATATAGCATATTTTCAACTAATTATATTATAAAAAGTAAATAATAGAGATTGTTGATAATTTCATCTTATATTGGCTATAAGATGATTAATACATTATTCTTATTAAATAACTTATAATCATAAGAAAATAAATTGAATTTATCCGTAAAGTTACTAAAGTAAACCATGCATTGTCTATAGTTTCTTGTGAAAATATCTTTTTTATTTTCCTCGTTAAAATATTCAATTAACTCATTGTAAGTGTCGTTAATTGTTTTTATTTGTCCATTAAGCCTATTAACTGAATTGTTTATAGTTTCCAGGCTAAATGAAACATCTGATATGTTTAAAATGATTTCTTCCATCAATAGGTAAGTTTTATATATTTGATTTTTATCTTCTCCGTTGGGAATATTTTTTAATAATTTCTGAATTTTTATATGTGTTTTTCTGGCGAAATTTTTCTTATGCTCAAAGTTAATTTTAGATATTTCAAATGATTGTGGTATTTTTGAAATAAAATTATTTACTTTACTAAAATCTGATTCAATTTCTTTCAATGCATGACTGACTATGGCAATATAGCCATGACCTAAATATCCACAGCTAAGTGATCCTAAATAAGTTGTTACTTTTTTTATATTCTTAATAATTGTGTCAATATCTTGTTCATCGAAATTATATGCATATTCATAATTTTCCAGTGCTGATGGCCAGCCATATAATGATCCACTAAATTCACGCCAAAAAGAATCAATTTCTTGTGATGGGTCATAATTTTTAAGACATTCGGGTAGTTTTATATTCGTAATTGATTTGAACATATTGGATATAATTAAAAAGTCATTTTTCATTTTATGCACCTTGCTAAAATAATAAACATTATTAAATCCTATAAAAGTATGAAATATAATATCTGAACTAAAAGGTTAAAATGATAATAAAAATAAAATATTGTACTGGTAATCGACTTTATAAAAGTTAACTTATTGATTATATTAAAGGACAGATTACTGATTAGTGCAAGAAAATGAGATGATATTTTTTATTTCATTAAAATAATTATAAGGTGATATCATTTAACTCTTTAATTACAAAAGCTTTAATCGATTTTTTAAATATTTTTTATATTTTAATTTAAAACTGATTCTTATCTATTAGTGATAATTTAATTAAGTAATTAATCTATTGTTTTTATCTATAATATAAAGCCCAAAAAATTCACTTTTCGGGCCTTATTAAGTTAATAATCAATGATTATTAACCAGATTATCTTAATTCCAGCTCATTCATTGCTGCAATGCTAAAACCGCCATCCACATGCAGGATTTCACCGGTAATACCGCCGGACAGATCCGAGCATAAAAATGCCGCAGCGTTACCGACATCTTCAGTTGTTACCGTACGGCGAATTGGGTTAATGGATTCACAGTGAGCCAGCATTTTACGGAAATCTTTGATGCCGGAAGCGGCCAAAGTACGGATAGGACCAGCAGAGATACCGTTAACACGAATACCTTCCGCACCCATGGTGTTAGCCATATAACGAACGTTAGCTTCCAGAGATGCTTTTGCCAGGCCCATCACGTTATAGTTAGGGATTGCACGCTCTGCCCCTAAATAGGTGAGGGTCAGCAAAGCAGAATTTGGGTTCAGCATTTCACGGCAAGTTTTTGCCATAGCAACAAAGCTATAAGAGCTGATGTCGTGTGCGATTTTAAAGCCTTCGCGGGTAACGGCATTTACATAGTCACCATCCAACTGATCAGCAGGTGCAAAACCAATGGAGTGAACAAAACCATCAAATTTTGGCCAGATTTTACCCAATTCAGTGAACAGGGTTTCAATACTTTTATCTTCAGCAACATCGCAAGGCAGAACGATAGTTGAGCCTAGGGAAGCCGCAAATTCTTCAACACGAGGTTTCAACTTGTCATTCTGATAAGTGAAAGCCAGTTCGGCTCCCTGATCATGCATTGCTTTTGCAACACCATAAGCGATGGAGAGTTTACTGGCAACGCCAGTGATCAGAATGCGCTTGCCGGTCATAAAGCCCATAACAGTATCCTTGTGTGATAAAGCCAGTAATGATATTAATGGATTAGAATTGCTAACAGAGATAATATCAATATGGCATTTTATTGTTAATAAACCCAGTGATTCTATCACGCTGGAGAGAAATGTGCTGTATTTTGCGTTCTGCTCCGAGCAGTGATTATCGTTTTGTATGCGTCAAGGAATATCCTGTCGCCAAGCATCAGAGGTGAGTGGCTCACCGAAATGGCTGGCGATCAGGCGGCGGGTTATATCATGCAGAGGAGAAGCCAACACTTCAGCTGTATTTCCCCGTTCGATAACTTCGCCTTGATGCATGACTAGGACCTGATCGCTGATATGTTTCATCATGCCAAGATGCTGGGTAACATAGAGGTAAGAAATACCCTGCTTTTCCTGTAATTCCAACATCAGATTAATTATTTGAGAGCGCATAGACATATCAAGTGATGCTAATGCTTCATCGGCAATAATAATCTGAGGCTGTAATATTAATGCCCGCGCCAGTGCTACCCGCTGTTTTTGGCCTGAGGCTAACATATGTGGATAATAATTGGCATGGTCAGGCAGCAGGCCAACTTGCCGCAATGTTTGATTGATCCGTTTTTCCCGCTCGGTTGTATTGAGTTCTGTATTGAGCAGAAGAGGAACGTCAAGAATTTGCCCAATCCGCTGGCGAGGATTCAGTGAGGTGCTTGGATCCTGAAATATCATGCGAATGCGTTGACTGCGATAACTATAGTCACCATAAGTGAGTTTATGCCCTTCAATCATGATTTCGCCGGAAGTGGGTTCCATGACACCTGAAAGCATTTTTGCCAGGGTTGATTTGCCAGAACCGTTTTCACCAATAATCGCCAGGGTCTGTTTTGCCTTTAAGGTAAAGCTGACAGGTTTTACTGCGTCAAGATGCTGACGATGAAAAAAACCGGTACGATAACGGAAAGTTTTAGCTAAATTCCTGACTTCCAGCAGAGTATTAACCAATTACTGCTCCTCCAGATTTAATGGAAAATGGCAGGCAAAAGCATGGTTTTTAATTACCCGCAACCGTGGTGTTTCAATACAGGTTTTTTGTGCGTAAGGGCAGCGTGGACCTAAACGGCAGCCAATGGGCAGGTGCTCAAGGGATGGAATGGCACCGGGTAATGTATTTAATCTGCTTTTATGGGGCAGCGAGCTGCCGAAATCAGGAATCGCACGGCTTAACGCTTGTGTATAAGGATGGTGTGGTGTTACCAGCAATTCATTGGGCGCGGCGCTTTCGACAGTTTGACCACAATACAGAACATTAATGCGATCCACCAGTTTGCTCATGATTTGCAAGTCATGGCTTATCAGTAAAATTGTGGTGTTATTGTTCTGATTCAATCGTGCTAACAGACGGAAAATCTGAGCTTGCGTGGTTGGTTCCATCGCATTAGTGGGTTCATCTGCAATCAGCAAGCGTGGTTGGTTAGCCAATGCGATAGCAATCATCACTTTCTGGCATTCCCCTTCAGTTAATTCGTAAGGGAAGCTACTCATAATATCTTTATGATCTTTAATTCCCACACGGTGAAGTAACTCGATGACCCGGCGTTTTCGCCATTTGAAGCGTTGCCACCAACGGCCTTTATAAGTCCAGCCGGGAATTGCCTGAATAAGTTGCTGACCAATATTTTCAGAAGGATCAAGACAAGATTGTGGCTCCTGAAAAATCATTGAGATATTGTGGCCGATCACTTTTCGGCGCTGTCGGGGAGTCAGGCGCAGCAGATCAATATCATCGAAGCGAAAACGGTCAGCGGTCACTTTGAGATTATCTTTAGTGACCCCGCTTATCGCTTTGGCAATCAGGCTCTTGCCAGAGCCTGATTCACCAACCAGACCGCGTATTTCACCTTCTGTCAGTGAGATACTGACGCGATCAACGGCTTTAACTGGCCCTTTGGCAGTCATAAATTCAATAGTGAGATTGCGAATATCAAGTAATGGCATTATTCCACCCCGGAATTAATTGCACGGTGTAATCCATTACCCAGCAAATTGATTAACAAGACACTCACCATTATCGCCGCGCCGGGCAACATAACGGTCCAGGGCGCAACATAGATTAGCTCCAGCGAATCGCCCAACATAGCTCCCCATTCAGGTGAGGGAAGTTGGGCACCAAGATCAAGAAAACCAAGAGAAACGATATCAAGTATGGCAATCGAAAGGGCGCGGGTCAGCTCGCTGACCAATACGGCGGTAATGTTTGGTAATACGGCATACCATAGAATATGGTAATTGGAGGCCCCATCCAAGCGCGCGGCAATGACATACTCTTTATCCAGTTCATCATGAACCGCACTGTAAACTGTGCGAACGATACGTGGTAATAGCGCCAGCCAAATAGCGATTATGGCATGGGACAAACTGGCACCGACAAAAGCGACGACAATAATTGCCAGCAATAATGAAGGGATAGAAAGTAATGAATCAAGAATATGATTGAGTACGGCGGATTTCAGTCCCCGTGTCATACCTGCCAGACAACCGATGATCAGACCGCATAAAGCCGCTGCCAACGTGACCAGTAGTGCTGAACCGAACGTGGATGCCGTACCTATCAATAATCGGCTGAGAATGTCGCGCCCAAGATCATCGGTACCCAAAAAAAAGGCGATATTACCGTGATGTGACCACGAAGGTGGCAGCAACTGATGCCCAAGAAATTGTTGATCAAGCTGATAGGGTGCCAGATACCCCCCAAACAGACTGAGGGCAACCAGAATAAGTACCCCATAGAATCCCGTCATTGCCAGTATATCGGAAGAGAAAAAATGCCAGATGACCTTTATCGGTGACGGCATTTTCTTTTCACGATAAAAATTATCTAAGGGCATACCATTCCTTATGCTTCAGAGGGGTAGTCATCGCGCCAATGATATCAGACAGAACATTGACTAAAATAACCAGCGTGCCAATAACCATCACACCCGCAGAAATGGTGGAGTAATCTTGCTGGCGGATTGCACTGACTAACCAGTGACCAAGCCCCGGCCAGTTAAATACCAGTTCTGTCATCATAGCCAGTGTCAGCATGGTGGAAAATTGTAATCCCAGTTTCGGAATGATAGGAGGCAGCGCATTATGCAGGACATGACGACGGATAATTGTCAGCCTTGATAAACCCCGGGTTGAAGCGGCTTTAATGTAGTTTTCACCAAAAACTTCCTCTGTGCTGTTTCTCATCAGCCGGATAACTTCGGTTGTTGGTGCCACCGCGAGTGTGATCACGGGTAAGAGCAAGTGTTGCATGGTACTGATAATCATCTCATTGCGATAGGGTGATGTTGATAACCAGGCATCAATGAGTGAGAAACCTGTCACAGGCTCAATCTGATATAGCAGATCAAAGCGGCCAGAAACCGGTAGCCAGCCAAGATAAAGGGAAAAAAACAGGGTCAGTAATAACGCCAGCCAAAAAATTGGAATAGAAAACCCAACTAAGGCGATGGAAGTGATAACAGTATCCGCTGTTTTGTTACGCCACACCCCCGCAATAATACCCAGTGGAATACCGGCCAGTAAGGCGGCAGAGAAAGCCAGAATACAGAGCTCCATTGTGGCAGGAAACACTTCCCTTAGTTGTTCACTGATGAGTTCACCATTAATACTGGATACACCAAAATCCCATAACAATAAACTGTGGAAATAGAATGTATAAGCGTCAAACAGCGATGCGCCGCCGAGAGGGGCATTGGGGGTAAAGTAACTGAGGCTGAAACTTATCAGCGACAGGAAAAATAGCGTGATAATCAGTAATAGCAGACGACGGAGAATGTAAATAATCATTTGTCGTCCTTCTGAGTTGTTGGGTGAGTCTCTTTTTCCCGGTAAACACCGGCAAAAGAGGTATTCCCAAATGGACTGAGTATCAGCCCTTTAATATCGTAACGGTAAGCTTGCAAGCGCAAGGAGTAGGCTAATGGTAATACCGGTAATTGCTGTTCAAGAATTTGTTGAGCAGCATGATAATACTTTATTCGGGATAATAATTGTTGGTTAATCAAAGCCTGTTGCAAAATCTTATCAAATATTGGATGACACCAATGGCTGAAATTTGTCTGTGAAGCGATCGCAGCACAACTTAACAATGGCCGGAAAAAACTGTCTGGATCATTACTGTCAGTAGACCAGCCTGATAGCGTCATATCATGGGATTTATCCATCAGTTTGGTTTCCTGAAAGCGGCCTTCAACAGGTTTGATATGCATGGTAATACCTACCTGCGCTAAATCAGCCTGGATCAATTCTGCCATTTTAAGTGGACTTGGATTATAAGACTGAGAAGTGGAAGGGACCCATAAGCTCAATTGCATCCCATTCAATCCAAGGTCATTGAGCATTTTGCGGGATTTTTCCGGGTTATATTCTGTAATTTCAGCTTGATTATCATAAGCCCATGATGCCCGCGGTAAAATTGATGCGGCGGTTTCCGCCGTTCCATAATAAATGGATTGCATTAACCGCTGGTTATTAATTGCGTAGGCAATGGCTTGTCGAACCTGTAATTTATCAAGTGGTGGTTTGCTGGTATTGAAAGCCAGATAAGCGATATTCATTCCTGGGCGTAAAGTGAGGCGCAGGCGGGGATCGTCCCGCAGGACTTTAAGCTGACTGGCCGCGGGATAAGCTAATACATCACATTCGCCAGTTAAAAGTTTAGACATTCTCCCGGTGCCGCCGGCACCGACGTCAATAACGATTTGTTGCATCTGCGGCTTGCCTTTCCAGTATTTATCATGGCGAACCAGACGGATAAATTGCCTGGTTCGATGATTTTCCAGCATAAATGGGCCTGTGCCGACAGGTTTCCAGTCAATTTGCTCGTGGCGGTTCATTTCATGCAATTGCTGCCCATATTCTTGTGAAAGTATCGGGGCATAATGGGTTGCCAAATGCCAAAGAAAAGAAGCATCGGGTTCGTTCAGACGAAATTCCACCGTATATTTATCAATTTTACGGATACTTTGAATAGAATCGGCCAGTTGGAGACTGTCAAAATAGGGATAATGCCCGCCATTGACGTAATGATAATAGTGTTGCTTATCAAACAAACGTTTAAAGCTAAAAATGACGTCATCGGCATTCATTTTACGGGTCGGAGTAAACCAGCCTGTTGATTGAAATGAGACATTATGGCGCAAATAAAAACGGTATGTCGCGCCGTCATCCAGCGTTTCCCAGCGGGAGGCTAATTCAGGCAGCAGACGGTAAGTATAAGGGTCGACATCCAATAGACGTTCATAGAGTTGCGCTGCCAGAGTATCGACCGTTAAACCGCTGGTGGTCAGTTGCGGGTTAAAGGTATTCAGGTTGCCACTAACGCAATAAACAAATCCTTGCTGCCGGATATCAGCTGGAACCCGGGGCTTTTTTTCAGGCGTAGCCATTGTCTCTGCAATAGCCGGAGCTGAGAGGGATAATATGATCCAATAAATCAAACTACGCATATAAGGCATCTGTTATTAATTAGAATTGACACATTGTATCTCAATTAGCGCTTGAGCCCAAAAAAACCGGGCGATGACGATAATGAGAAAAATTCTCAATAAAGTGCTTTACAAATCGTATTGAGAAACATTATCATTTGTATCGCACTTCCGGGGAACAGTCTTTGTTATCCTAGGAAAGGCACGACATTGCTCACATTGCTTCCAGTGTTTTTTAGCCAGCTCGGGTGCTGGCTTTTTTTTATCTGTCATTCGGATCACTTATCGTCTGTACTGATATTATGTTTCTTTATTAAGCCGCGCAATTGATGATAGGTCAGTCCTAGCTTTTCTGCCGCTTTTCTCTGATTAAACCTATTTGCCTTTAATGATAATTCTATTAATTGTCGTTCGCTGTCGTGTTGCCATTGTTTCAGATTAACCGGCAGGGAAGGCAGAGGCGGTAAAGATGAATCGTTATTGTCATCAACATTGACGATAGAATGCGGCGCAGAAACGAATGGATTAATAATGATATTATCAAGTTGATCGAAATTTTCACCGTGACGATAAACAGAGCGTTCCACCACATTTTTCAGCTCCCGGATATTACCGGGCCAGTTGTAATTTTGTAATCGTTGTTTTGCCTGTTCAGTGAAGCCGGGAAATAATGGCAAATCCAACTCGCGGCACATCTGAATAGCAAAATGTTGTGCCAGTAACATAATGTCCTGCTGCCTTTGGCGCAATGGTGGGATTTGAACCACATCAAACGCTAATCTATCGAGTAAATCAGCGCGGAATTTACCCTTAGCTGCCATGGCGGGCAGATTATCATTAGTCGCGCATATCAATCGAACATCGACCTGCAATGGTTGGCTGCCGCCAACCCGTTCAAGATGCCCATATTCAATGACGCGTAACAACTTTTCCTGAACCTGCATGGGGGCGGTTGCCAGCTCATCAAGAAATAACGTTCCGCCATCAGCACGCTCAAATCTTCCTTGATGTCTTTTTTGTGCGCCAGTAAATGCGCCAGCCTCATGACCAAATAACTCTGAATCCAATAAATTTTCATTCAAAGCAGCGCAGTTTAGGGAGATAAATGGTCCTTGCCAGCGGGGGGATAAATAATGCAAACGGCGGGCAATCAGCTCCTTGCCTGTTCCGCGTTCACCAATAACCAGCGCTGGTTTATTTAATTTTGCCAGCGCGGATACCTGCTCCAGAATTTCAATAAAGCTGTTTGCTTCACCTAATAGGTTTTCTGTAACTTCATTCATGACTATTTTCGCTAACAGTTGGTTATTATGACCACTCTATTTCGTTATGATAAAAAATCAAATAAAAAAATTTATTTATATTTCATGTGGATAAAACGAATAAAAAAGTTGGCACGACTCTTGATAGTATGTCATTAGCAGTACAACAAATCTAAAAATCTTAATCAAAGAGGATAATTTACTATGGGTATTTTCTCTCGTTTTGCCGATATCGTGAACGCCAACATCTCTTCATTACTGGATAAAGCGGAAGATCCGCACAAAATGATTCGCCTGATGATTCAGGAAATGGAAGATACTTTGGTTGAAATCCGCTCAACTTCTGCGCGCACGCTGGCAGAGAAAAAACAGTTATCTCGTCGCATTATGTCAGGCGAACAGCAAATACATGACTGGCAGGAAAAAGCTGAATTAGCGCTGAATAAAGACAGAGAAGATTTGGCGCGGTCAGCACTGATTGAAAAACAGAAAGTTGCTGCTTTAGTGGATACATTGAAGCATGAATTAACCATACTGGAAGAAACCCTTGAGCGCATGAAAGGGGAAGTCACTGAGCTTGAAAACAAACTCGGTGAAACTCGGGCAAGACAGCAGGCATTGACTTTGCGTCATCAGGCTGCCGCTTCTTCGCGACAGGTTCGTCGCCAGTTAGACAGCGGTAAAATTGATGAGGCAATGGCTCGCTTCGAGCAATTTGAACGCCGTATTGATCATATGGAGGCTGAAGTGGAAACTGTGGGCATGGGAAAACAAAAATCCCTGGATCAACAGTTTGCTGAATTAAAAGCAGACGATGAAATTAGTGCGCAGTTAGCAGCAATGAAAGCTAAAATAAATGCTAATAAAGAACAACATTAAATACTGGTGTACTCAACTCACCATTAAGGAAAAGTGATGAGCTCTATATTTATTAGCATTCCACTGATTATCTTTGTACTTTTTGTTTTACCCATCTGGCTGTGGTTGCATTATAACAGCCGGAATTCAAGCCAAAGTCAGTTGGATCAGAATGAAGTTCAACGCCTGGCAGAGCGTGTACAGCATATGCAGGCACGAATCAAAACGTTGGAAGATATTCTGGATGCGGAGCATCCTGACTGGAGGCAATCATAATGTCGAATTATAACCGCCGGAAACTGTACCGAATACCTGAAAAAGGCAAGATTAAAGGTGTTTGCGCTGGGTTGGCTTACTATTTTGATGTACCCGTAGGTTTAATTCGTGCAATGACTATATTGTCACTATTCTTTGGCCTGTTTGGTTTAGTCGTTATTGCTTATATTGTACTGGTTTTCGTCTTGGATCCGGCACCGGCCAGTTATACCGAAGAAGCCAGTTTTTCGGTACAGAAATTACTGAATGAAGCAGATTATCAATTGAAAGCGGGTGAGCTTCGTCTGCGTCAAATGGAACGTTATGTCACCTCAGAAACATTCAGTGTTCGCAGTCGTTTCAGACAACTTTGAGAGTAAGAATGGCATATTGCTTAGCTGATATAATAAAATTGTCGTAAGACCTACCATAGGACAGACATGAAACGGCTACAACATGAATTAACGGCGCTTGTTAACCGCGGGATGGATCGTCATTTACGGTTAGCTGTTACAGGATTAAGCCGTAGTGGTAAAACAGCGTTTATCACATCTTTGGTTAATCAGTTACTTCATCTCCATAGCGGTGCCCGGTTGCCGCTATTTTCCGCTGTGCGTGATGGTCGCCTGCTGGGGGTGAAACGGGTTCCTCAACGGGATTTGGGTGTTCCTCGTTTTGCTTATGATGAAGGATTGACTGCGCTTTATGGTACACCTCCCGCCTGGCCGACACCGACTCGCGGTGTCAGTGAGATCCGTTTGGCGCTTCGTTACCGTTCTCAGGATTCCCTGCTGCGCCATTTTAAAGAGACTGCCACGTTATATCTGGAAATTGTCGATTATCCCGGCGAATGGCTATTGGATTTGCCGATGTTGGCACAAAATTATTTAGTATGGTCACGCCAGATGAATGGTTTATTGCAGGGACAGAGAGCCGAATGGGCAAAACCCTGGCTGGAACTGTGTAAACAGTGCGATCCACTGGCACCGGTGGATGAGAATCTATTGGCTGCTATTGCTCAGGCATATACGGAATACCTGATTAAATGCAAAGAACAAGGATTACATTTTATTCAGCCGGGGAGATTTGTTCTGCCGGGTGAAATGATGGGGGCTCCGGCTTTACAATTTTTTCCGTGGCCGGATATCGGTCATATCACTGAGTCACAGTTTGCTCAGGCAGATCAACACACTAATATCGGTATGCTGCGTAAGCGTTTTGAATATTACTGTCAGTCGGTCGTGAAAGGGTTCTATAAAGAACATTTTCTGCGTTTTGATCGGCAAATTGTGTTGGTAGATTGTTTACAGCCATTAAACTGCGGGCCACATGTGTTTAATGATATGCGTCTGGCGCTGACACAATTAATGCAGAGTTTTCATTATGGTAAACGAACACTCTTTCGCCGCCTGTTTTCCCCATGCATTGATAAGTTAATGTTTGCTGCTAGTAAGGCTGATCATGTCACCGCAGATCAGCATGCCAATCTGGTTGCTTTACTACAACAGTTGGTGCAGGAGGCCAGACAAAATGCGGCTTTTGAAGGTATCAGCATGGATTGTGTTGGTTTGGCATCGGTACGGGCGACAGAAAGTGGAATGATTGAACATCATGGCGAAAACGTGCCGGCGCTGAAAGGACATCGCCTGACAGATGGTCAATTACTGACATTTTTCCCCGGTGAAGTGCCGCGGAGTTTACCGGGGGATGATTTCTGGCAAAAGCAGGGCTTCTGTTTCGAAGAATTCAGCCCCCGGCAGGTGAATATTGATGCACCATTGCCGCATATCCGGTTGGATACCGTGCTGGAGTTTTTACTGGGAGATAAAGTGAAATGACAGATTCCCTGAAGCCAAGAATTGACTTTGAAGAACCCTTATTGGAGTCGCAAGAACCGGTTTTAAAACCTGCTCAGATCTTTGATGGAAAAGACACGACGAATTTCTGTCCTGCTTCACCAGAGCTTGAGGCTGAAGAGTGCGAAGGCCAGGTAGAAGGAATAGTGAATGCGGCATTGAAACCCAGGCGCAGTTATTGGCGTAAAATGGTCTATGGCGCTCTGATTTTACTGGGAATGAGTGTTGTTGCTCAGTCTGTGCAGTGGATTTATCGATCATGGCAGCAACAGGATTGGATCGCGTTAGGTGTGGCAGCGGCGGGGGGAATGATAGTCTTTGCCGGTATTGGTTCTGTGGTCAGTGAATGGCGTCGTCTTTACCGGCTAAGAATGCGTGCTGAAGAACGTGATACAGCAAGAGAGTTATTGCAAAATCATGGTGTGGGTAAAGGCCGGGTATTTTGCGAGAAGCTGGCAAGTCAGGCAGGTATTGAGTCGCATCATCCGGCGTTACAGCGTTGGCAGGCTGCTTTACATGATGCACATAACGATCGTGAAGTAGTGGCGTTGTACGGTAAATTGGTTCAGCCTGTTTTGGATTCTCAGGCAAGAGCTGAGATCAGCCGCTATGCGGCGGAATCAGCATTAATGATAGCGGTCAGCCCGTTGGCAATTGTCGATATGGCATTTATTGCCTGGCGCAATATCCGGCTGATTAACCGTATTGCGGCACTGTATGGCATTGAACTGGGATATTTCAGTCGTATTCGGCTTTTCCGTCTTGTTCTGCTTAATATTGTTTTTTCGGGTGTTTCCGAGGTGGTGCGGGAAGTTGGGATGGATTGGCTATCTCAGGATATCGCGGCGCGTCTTTCTGCCAGAGCTGCTCAAGGGATCGGTGTGGGGTTACTGACAGCCCGGCTTGGCATTAAAGCCATGGAGTTATGCAGGCCATTGCCTTGGATAGAAGGTGATAAACCTAAATTAGGAGATTTCCGTCGTCAGTTAATCACCCAACTTAAGAATATCCTGCCAAATAAATCTAAGAACATAGTTGATTAAATGATATATACTTTAATTCTATACTAACGCACAAAATATCCAGATAACGGCGGCATTTTACGTTATTTTATTAAACCGTTTTATAGTTAATCTTAGAATCTGTTTATTTTAGTGAAAGTTTCAAATGCTGTGTTATTTACTCCACTAAAAAACTGGATTCTTGTCAATTTTTACTGACAGAATGCTTCATATGAATAATCGTAGAGAGTAGTATTTAGAAAAATTATATGCATTAGTGTAAATAAGGTCAAAACAGATGCGCTTAGAAGTTATTTGCCATGATCGAATCGGGTTGACCCGGGAATTGCTTGATCTACTGGTATTACAGAATATTGATTTGAAAGGGGTGGAAATATCCCAAACTGGCCGGATTTATCTTAATTTTTCACCCGTTGATTTCAACATATTCCGTAGATTAATGGCAGAAATTCGCCGTATTAATGGTGTTATTGATGTTCGTACGGTCTCTTTTCTACCTTCGGAAAGAGAACACAAAGCGATGTGCGCACTGTTGGAATCTTTGCCTGAGCCTGTTTTTTCAGTTGATCTAAAAGGAAATATTGAGCTTGCTAACTCTGCGGTGTTCAAGCTGTTTGGCGTTAGTGAGGAAGAAATCTATCAAAAACCTATCGGGCAGTTTATTAGCGGTTATAACTTCACGCGCTGGTTTGAAAATAAAAATAGCCAGCATCGTGCGGAAAGGATAACGCTCAAAGGTTTGGACTACCTGATGGATATTATGCCAATCCAACTGACTGACGAAAAGCAGCAAATACAGTGTGTCGGCACGGTGATTATGCTCAAATCCGCTGCCCGGATAGGTCATCAACTGAAAAAACTGACTGTCAATGAGGGTGGCGAGTTTAGGAAAATTATCTCTGTTAGCCCAAAAATGGCTCATGTTATTGAGCAGGCCCGCAAAATGGCGATGTTGGATGCGCCACTGCTTCTGATTGGTGAAACCGGAACCGGTAAAGATATTTTGGCGAAAGCTTGTCATTTGCACAGTTTGCGCGGGAAACAACCCTTTCTGGGTTTAAACTGTGCATCTATGCCGGATGATGTCGTAGAAAGCGAACTGTTTGGCTATGCAGCCGGGGCTTATCCTAATGCCATTGAAGGGAAAAAAGGTTTCTTCGAGCAGGCCAATGGTGGCACTGTTTTGCTGGATGAAATTGGCGAAATGTCGCCACAGATGCAGATTAAGCTGCTGCGTTTTCTTAATGATGGGACTTTCCGCAGAGTAGGGGAAGAAAACGAAGTTAAAGTGAATGTCAGAGTCATCTGTGCTACACAGAAAAACTTGGTTGAATTAGTGCAGCGGGGGGAATTCCGCGAAGATCTCTATTATCGCCTTAATGTACTGACGATTATGCTTCCGCCACTGCGTGATCGTAAAGCGGATATTATGCCGCTGGTGGAATATTTTATTGAGCGCTTTGCTGAAGAACAAGGGGTACCGAAACCTAAATTGTCTCCTGAACTTTCTCACTTTTTGGCTAGTTACAGTTGGCCCGGTAACGTAAGGCAGTTACAAAATGCCATCTATCGGGCATTGACTCAGCTTGAAAATATGGAGCTGGCTCCGCGGGATATACAACTGCCGGAATTTGAAACAGAGATCTCTTTTAGTGAAGATGTGTTCAATGGTTCCCTGGATGAAATCAGTAAACGTTTTGAACGCTCGGTGTTAACGCGTCTTTACCGGCACTACCCAAGCACTCGTAAACTGGCTAAACGCCTTGGGGTATCACATACTGCGATTGCCAATAAATTGAGAGAATATGGCCTGAGTAGCAGGAAGCATTCTACCGGGCATGAATTGGATAATGATGAGTGAAATAATGCCCACATTAAGTGGGCATTATAAAATCAATGGATTTATTTCAGTGCCGCCAGTGCGCTGTCATAATCTGGCTCATTAGTGATTTCATCAACTAATTGGCTGTAGATCACGTTATCGTTTTCATCAAGCACAACGACTGCCCGGGCAGTGAGACCACTCAAAGGACTGTTGCTGATAGCAACGCCATAATCTTCAGTGAAAGTACCGCCACGCAGAGTAGAAAGAGTGACCACATTAGATAACCCTTCTGCGCCGCAGAAACGTGACTGCGCAAAAGGCAGATCGGCGGAAATGCACAGTACAACGGTGTTTTCCAGGTCATTCGCGACCTGATTAAATTTACGGACTGATGTTGCGCAAACACCGGTATCAATGCTTGGGAAAATATTTAGCACCTTACGTTTTCCGGCATAGTGGCTGAGAGAGACATCGGAGAGATCTTTGGCTGTCAGAGTAAAATCTTTCGCTTTTTCCCCTGATTTTGGGAAATGGCCGCTTACGGAAATATCATTGCCTTGAAATTTTACTGTTTGTGTCATAGTTTTCTTCCTCTGATAAATGAACCACAGCCTCCCAGTGTAGAAGAATAGTCGGCTCTTGCCCATCAAAATAGCGTCTGTGAAGTAAAATTGTCTGATTGTGTCACTTTGACAATGGCTTATAATTCGGTTCTGGAATAATTATTTTACATACAGAGCAGATTACCTTAATGCGCTATTTCAGCTTGACTTCATGTGCACTACTTATCAGTGGCTCCTTTCTCATGGCTTCTGCCTTCGCTGCGGAAGTGCCTCCTGGTACTCATCTTAATGACAAACAAGAACTGGTGCGTCATCTAAAAGACGAACCGGCATCCTTAGACCCGATTAATGCGGTGGGCTTGACTGAAGCTCAGGTTCAGCGTGATCTGTTTGAAGGGCTGGTAAATCAGGATGCGTATGGCAATGCAATTTCCGGCGTCGCGACAGCGTGGAAAACGGCGGACAACAAAACCTGGCTTTTTACCTTGCGTTCTGATGCCCGTTGGTCAAATGGGGAACCGGTTACTGCGACGGATTTTGTGTATAGTTGGCAGCGATTAGTCACCCCGGTTAATACCTCTCCTTTTGCCTGGTTTGCCGCACTGGCGGGTATTGAGAATGCGCAGGAAATTATTGACGGGAAATTGCCTGCTGTAAAACTGGGTGTTAAGGCCATTGATAAGCACATATTACAGGTGACGCTAAACCGGCCTGTGCCTTACTTCCCCAATCTGACCGCGAATTTCAGTCTCTATCCGGTCAATAAGAAAACGGTAGAAAAATATGGGAAAGAGTGGATAAAGGTGGGTCATTTGGTGGGGAACGGTGCTTTCAAATTACATGATCGGGTTGTGAATGAGAAAATCGTTCTGACGCCAAATTCTTATTACTGGGATCATAAAAAAACCATTCTGACCAAAGTCACATTCGTACCCATTAATCAGGAATCACACGCGACTAAACGCTATCTGGCTGGTGATCTGGATATTACCGAATCCTTCCCGAAAAATATGTATAAAAAGTTGCGCCATGAATTACCTGGGCAGGTTTATACGCCGGATCAATTGGGCACCTATTATTATGCTTTTAACACCCAACGTGCACCAACCAATGATGCCAGAGTGCGTAAAGCGCTTTCTATGGCGATTGACCGTAAAATTATTGCGGAAAAAGTCTTGGGGACCGGAGAGAAACCCGCCTGGCATTTCACGCCGGATGTGACCGCCAGCTTCCATCCTGTGACCGGTGATATGGAACAACACACACAAGCAGAGCTGGATCAACAGGCTAAGACGTTGTTACAGGCGGCAGGTTATGGTTTGAACAACCCACTGAAACTTTCTCTGCTCTATAATAGTTCTGAGAACCATCAGAAAATTGCTATTGCTGTCGCCTCTATGTGGAAGAAAACACTGGGAGTGCAGGTGAATCTGGTGAATCAGGAATGGAAAACGTATATTGATAACCGCAACACCGGTAATTTTGATGTTATCCGTGCATCCTGGGTGGGGGATTACAACGAACCATCCACGTTTCTGAGCCTGTTGACTTCAACGCATAGTGGCAATATTGCCAAATTCCATCAGGCTGATTATGACAAGCTGTTGCAATCTGCCAGTTTGCAAACGGATGATGCCCGAAGAAACGATGACTATAACAAAGCGGAACAGATGATTGCTGAACAGGCACCCATTGCACCAATTTATCAATATACAAACGGCAGGTTGATAAAACCTTGGTTAAAAGGATACCCGATCACCAATCCTGAAGATGTGGCCTATAGCCATACTATGTACATTATCAAGCACTAAAGTAAGGAGCTGGATGTGGAAACAATTTATGGTTCATCATTTAAAGATGCCGATGCAGTCTATACTTGTCAGTTTGATGGTCAAGGTGGAATGACACTGATAGAGATGAATGCATTAGCCACACCAGCTCAACCTTTCTGGCAACATCTGGATTACCGTAATCCCAAGAGTTATCGCTGGATAATAGAGACGGATTTATTACCAGAATCGGTTAAAGCGGGGTTGGCTGGGGAAAGCTTGAGGCCGAAAATAATCCGTACCGGCGATGGTACGATGATCACGCTGCGAACAATTAATAGTAATGAAAGTGAACGCCCCGATCAGCTGGTGGTGTTCCGCATTTATATTAATTCTAAAATGGTTATTTCCAGCCGCCATCGTAAAGTTCATTCCCTTGAACAGGTTTTGAATGATTTGCAAAATGGCATTGGCGCGCAAACTACCGGGCACTGGCTGGTCGACATGGTTGATGCAATCACTGATGAAGTCGGTAATTTTATTGAAGATCTTCATGACAATCTTATTGAGCTTGAAAATATGATCCTGGAGCAACGGATACCGGGGCGGGGTGGATTGGCCTTGCTGCGTAAGCAATTGATTGTTTTGCGTCGTTATATGGCGCCTCAGAGAGATGTATTTGCCCGTCTTGCCAGTGAAAGATTACCTTGGATGAGTGATGAAGATCGTCGCCGGATGCAGGAGATTGCCGAGCGTCTGGGAAGGGAATTGGATGATTTGGATGGTTGCATTGCCCGTACCGCCATTATTTCAGATGAAATTACATCAATGATGGCGGATGCGATGAATCGTCGTACTTATGTCATGTCATTATTTGCGATGGTTTTTTTGCCAACAACATTCCTGACCGGATTATTTGGCGTCAACCTGGGGGGTATTCCTGGCAATGAATATTATTTGGGCTTTAGTATTTTTTGCTTATTATTACTGGGATTGATTATATTTGTTGCGTGGTGGTTAAAGCGCAGTAGATGGTTATGAAAATTAAACGATTGCTCAGAGAAATAAAACACAACTGCTGGGAAATATGGCTAAAACTGACCTTTAACTTGAGATATATCAATACTCACTTGGCGTCATTGGGGCATTATGACTTCCGCAGGTGAAAACAACGTTAAGCGATGAACGTTGTTCTCCGTAATTATAGTTTTTCTCACATGAGTCTTTATACAGAATAATTGCCCATTCTTGTGCCGATATTACTCTTTAATATCGGCTTTTTTCATTGTCGTTATAAGCAGAATAGGGAAAGAGTAAATAAAGATGGCAATGGAAAATAAAATGAAATTACCGCTCTGAAATATATCAGGAGCGGTATTATTAAATAACTATTTTACTTCGACAATATCCAGCCGTTCCGATTGATAATCGGGTTGATCTTCTATATCAACGGCAGGTTGTACCGGTAATTCTTCACGGTCAAAAGCGAGATCACCGCCATCAATAACTTCACTTCCATGAGTGATATTTTTAAAATCGAACAGATTAAAATCACTGAGATGGGATGGAACGACATTTTGTACCGCACGGAACATCGTTTCAATTCTTCCCGGATAGCGTTTATCCCATTCCCGTAACATATCTTTGATAACCTGACGTTGTAGGTTTGGTTGCGAGCCACAGAGATTACAAGGAATGATAGGAAAATCTTTGGCGGTTGCATAGCGCTCAATATCTTTCTCACGGCAATAGGCGAGGGGACGGATCACAATATGCTTACCATTATCACTCATCAACTTCGGTGGCATCCCTTTTAGTTTGCCGCCGTAAAACATATTGAGAAACAGGGTTTGCAAAATATCATCGCGGTGATGGCCTAATGCAATCTTAGTTGCGCCCAACTCGGTCGCTGTGCGATATAAAATGCCCCGCCGCAGACGGGAACAGAGAGAACACGTTGTTTTACCTTCGGGTATTTTTTCTTTCACAATGCCGTAAGTATTTTCTTCGACAATTTTATATTCGACACCGAGTTCATCCAGATAAGCGGGAAGAATATGCTCAGGAAAACTTGGCTGTTTCTGATCGAGATTAACTGCAACAAGTGAGAAATTAACCGGAGCACTTTTTTGCAGATTTTGCAGGATGGACAACAAGGTATAGCTATCTTTACCACCGGAAAGGCAGACCATAATACGGTCGCCTTCCTCAATCATATTGAAATCAGCGATGGCCTGACCGACATCACGACGTAAACGTTTCTGTAATTTGTTCTGGTTATATTGTGCTTTCTGATCCACCACGGACGCTCTGTAAATAATGTTTAAATGGAATTTAGGGGGGAGAGTATACCATTTTTATCACCCGGCACCTTAAAGAGTTTGTGACAGATTCCGCTCGTTTTTACCCGTTAATACTGATGAATTGACAGTTCTTTCTGTTATAGAAGCAAAGGAACGCGCCTTCTGATTGACTATAGGTATTCTATGTTTACATTTATATAAGATATCTAACTGTTTTTTACAATTTTATCATTGAAATATAAAGAAAGCAGTTCAGAATGAAAGATTAAGCAGAAATATAGGATAAATAGTATGGCAAATATGATTTATGTAACGATAAAAGGTGAAACGCAAGGGCTTATTTCTCAAGGATGCTCAACTCTGGATTCTATTGGCAACCGGTATCAGAATGGGCATGAAAATCAAATTATGGTACTGCAATTTAATCATGGCCTGACTGTTGCGCAGAATGTAAATTATCAGCCGGTAAACTTCATTAAACCATTAGATAAATCTTCACCATTACTCATGATAGCGGCGGCTAACCATGAAAAACTGGAATTGACATTTGATGTTTATCGGACCTCGCAAATAGGCTCACAAGAACTTTTCTATTCCATCTTGCTCACTGGGGCAAAAATTTGCGGTTTAAATGTTAATTATCCGCATGTTGTTAATGATAACAAAGGTCAACCGGAGGAAGTTGTTTCAGTTCAGTATGTTAATATTACTTGTCGGCATTATATGGCAGGAACATCAGGATATTGCATCTGGGATGAGATGGTTTATTGATAGCTATAATTTATACGCTTAGTTTTTATTTAATAACTAAGCGTGTGTTTTGAATAAACATATTAATATAAAGGAGTTGTGATTATTATAATCCTAATTCTAAAATACAATTCATACGTTTAGACTTTAGTTAGTAGTTAAGCATACTTTTCGAATAAACCAATGACTATTGATATAAAGAAGAATACAAAACTTATATTAATGGTAATGAAATAAATTTTTATCCAATGAGTTAAACGGGAAGGTAAACTTTGAATAAAGTCGTAAGATTCTTGGTACATGTATTTGCTATCAGGTTTATTTATTCTCATTCTTTTTCCAGTTAATAACATGTAGAAAAATGTAGCAACTTGAAACTGACCATAAACACCTAGAAATCGGACAATATTTACGCCTGTCGATAAACAAAGCTCTTTTCCTATATATAAATCAATAATTTCATCCATTTTTTTCTGATTTATTTTGTAAATGGCTATAGATATAACGAGAAAAAGAATGGAGGAAATATAACAAATAAGTAAGATGATAAAAGTGGTTCTATTCATATTATTATCCTATTGAGCATTTGACAGGTTTGTTTTTTCTTAGTTTTTACTTTAGAAATAAACGTATTTCATAAATAACTCCATAGTTATTGGTGTGGAGAAAGATAATAAAGAGGGGTAATATAGGTGTCTGTTATTATGATAGATTTATACATTGATAATCCTCAGTGAATTTTCTATTTTAAAATAAAAATACTCTTGGTTAATAGTTTTTCAGGTGTATTTGAAATATAAGGCAAATAATATTGCAAAGGCGAAGGATAACAGGCTGATAGAGATAGTTAAAATATAAATTTTCAACCAATTTGTCATATTTTTAGGTAATTTTTGAATAAAATCATAGGACTCCTTATACATATATTTACTATCTTTTTCATTTATTCTCATTCTTTTGCCGATTAATAATTGGTAAAAAAACACTGCGACATAAAACTGACCATGGACACCCAGGAATTGGCCCAATTTTACACCTGCTGATAAATAAAGCCCTTCTTCTATATACGATTCAATAATTTTATCTATCTTCTTCTGATTTATCTTGTAAATGGCTACTGATACAACAAAAAAAGCAAGAAATAAAATGTAAAGGATAAGCATGATAGCATAAATTAGTCTGTTCATATTAATATCTTATTGAATATTCAATATATTTTATTCGAGTTTAGCTGTTAGTTTAAAAGATAAGAATATTTGTGACATAATCCCGTTACTATTGATATAAAGAAGCATGTTCCACTTATATTAATGGTAATGAAGTATACTTTTATCCAATGAGTTAAACTGAAAGGTAAACTTTGAATAAAGTCGTAAGATTCTTGGTACATGTATTTACTATCAGGTTTATTTATTCTCATTCTTCTTCCAGTTAATAACATGTAGAAAAATGTAGCAACTTGGAACTGACCATAAACACCTAGAAATCGGCCAATATTCACGCCTGTTGATAAACAAAGCCCTTTTCCTATATATAATTCAATAATTTCATCCATTTTTTTCTGATTTATTTTGTAAATGACTATAGATATAACGAGAAAAAGAATGGTGGAAATATAAGAAATAAGTAAGATGATAAAAGTAATTCTATTCATATTAACCTTTTGCTAAGTATTCAATATAGTTAAGCATATTCTTTAAATAAAAATATTATCATTATTATAAAGAAAAATAAACCACTGGTATTAATGGTGATAAAATAAATTTTTATCCAATGAGTTAAACGGGAAGGTAAACGTTGAATAAAGTCGTAAGATTCTTGGTACATGTATTTGCTATCTTTTTCATTTATTCTCATTTTCTTTCCGGTTAATAATTGATAAAAAAACACTGCGACATAAAATTGACCATGGATACCCAAAAACCGGCCCAATTTTACACTTGTTGATAAATAAAGTCCTTCGTTAATATATGATTCAATAATTTTATCCATTTTTTTCTGGTTTATTTTGTAAATGATTACAGATACAGCAAGTGAAGTGAGAAATAAAATGTAAAGGATAAGCATGATAGTATAAATTATTCTATTCATATTAATATCCTACTGAATATTCGGCATGTTTTATTCGAGTTTAGTTGTTAGTTTAAAAGATAAGAGTATTTGTGACATAAACTCGTTATTATTGATATAAAGAAGCATGCTCCACTTATATTCATGGTAATGAAATATATTTTTATCCAGTGAGTTAAACTAGACGGTAAACTTTGAATAAAATCATAAGATTCTTGTGGCATATATTTACTATCAGGTCTATTTATTCTTATTCTTTTTCCTGTTAATAGCTTATAGAAAAATACGGCAGGATAAAACTGACCATGAATACCCATAAGATGACCCATATATGCTCCTGATGACAAACAAAATCCTTTTTCCATATATAATTCAATAATTTCATCCATCTTTTTTTGATTTATTTTGTAAATAATTATTGATATAGCAAGAAAAAGAAAAAAAGAAGTGCAAAAAATAAGTAAAATGATAAAGGTAATTCTATTCATGTTAATATCCCATTGAGTATTCAACAATAAGTTCGAGGAACCATTCCCCACTTTTACTACCGACATAACCACCTGCAAGCCCGCCCCCCGCCATGCAAAGTCCAAGAGCTAATCCTTCAGTTGCTACTCCAAGAGCGAAACATGCCGCACCTGCTGCTATACCGCCATAATATCCTCCTGCCATCCCACCCCCCGTTCTACCAGCAAATTTACTATATTCCTTAATTGCCACTTTTTCACATTGTCCTGATTGTCCGTAATTACAGGCATCAATAACTTGTCCGGTGGTATCAATAAAATCCAGACCGATCGCGATACGACCACCGTATTTCATCCATTTAACCATTTTTGTACTTTGGATAATTGTTTGACTATATCCCTTTATTGCACCAATCCCTGCTTTATCCCATTGATGAGCAATGGATTTAGTTGATAACTTTAGTGCATGTTTTAAGTTAGGATGTTCTTCGATTTTTAAAGAAAGTCGCCCAACTTTATTCAATAGTCTCTTTAGGTTACCCATGATCTTTTGTCTTTCTAGATAAAAATCAGGGCTGGCATACTTCTGATTTAGCCCATTTAACCTATATTCTTTCTGATAAAGAGACTGTAACCTTGACAGGTTTTTTTTAATTTCAGAAAAATAGCTGTCACCCAGTGATGAAGCGGTGCCGATCAGTGTCCCCCCCTGATCCAGTAAATAATGAAACAGACCAAAATGACGATGCAAAAATGCGGCATATTCATCAGGCAAGGGAGCAACGGATTGATTTATTTCATATTGGGATTGCTTTAAGAGCTGCATTATATGCGGCGGATTATAAGAATCGGGATCGGCAACAAGCAGGATCTGCCCCGGTTTTAGGAACCGGCTGTCTGAGTTCAGCGCCATAAAATAATGGGCTGCTTTGCTATTTGAATGGCTGAACAGCAGGCTTGCCTGAAAACTTAATCCTCCGGGTTGTTGTACTACACAGAAACCGGGTTGAATGTTCCTTTCCATACTCTATTTTGCTCCCAAAGTGCGTTGAATAAGGTTACTTAATTTCAGACAGAGTAGTTTTACTTTAGTTCCATAGCCATTACACAATCAGATAATATTTTTAACTTATAAATATACAAGTGTTTAATCTCACGAAGCTATGTTTTACTCGATGAGGGTAAAGGTTACCTGTCGTACTTTACATTTATATAAGATATCTAACTGTTTTTTACAATTTCATCATTGAAATCTAAGAAAGGTAATTCAGAGTTTTTGGCGAATATAAAATCTTCATTTTATCTGGAGTTTTCTATAAAAGAATATGATAGTGGTGATTTTCTCTTGGTTATTAACTGATAAAGAAAATAAGGAACAATAATACTGCCAAAGATCCCTGATAAGGAAGACATATAGATGATTTTGGGTAGCGTATTTTAAAATATTCATATTATTCACTTGTAGTCTTTCAGAAGTATTTTAAATATAAAACAAATATCATTCCAATGGCGAAGGATAATAGGCTGGTAGAGATAGTTAAGATATAGATTTTCAACCAATTGGTCATGTTTTTTGGTAATTTTTGAATGAAATCATAAGGTTATTTGGGCATATGTTTACTATCAGGTCTATTTATTCTTATTCTTTTTCCTGTTAATAACCTGTAGAAAAATACGGCAGGATAAAGCTGACCTTGAATACCGATAAGATGACCCATATATGCTCCTGATGACAAGCAAAATCCTTTTTCCATATATAATTCAATAATTTTATCCATCTTTTTCTGGTTTATTTTGTAAATGATTACAGATACAGCAAATGAAGTAAGAAATAAAATGTAAAGGATAAGCATGATAGTATAAATTATTTTATTCATATTAATATCCTATTGAATACCCAACAGATTTCAGTTTAAAATTAATCGTATGTTTTAAATAAGTACATTGTCATTAATATAAAGAAGAAGACTCCACTTATATTAATAGTGATGAAGTATATTTTTATCCAGTGGGTTAAATTGGAGGGTAGTTTTTGAATGAAATCATAAGGTTCTTGGGGCATATATTTACTATCAGGTCTATTTATCCTTATTCTTTTTCCTGTTAATAGCCTATAGAAAAATACGGCAGGATAAAACTGACCATGAATACCCATAAGATGACCCATATATGCGCCTGATGACAAACAAAATCCTTTTTCTATATATAATTCAATAATTTTATCCATCTTTTTTTGATTTATTTTGTAAATAGCTATTGATGTAATTAAAAAGAAGAAGAAAAGAATAACGGAAATAATTGTCATTAAGTCTGATATGCTCATAATAAATTCTCTATAAATAAATTTGCAGAAAATCCCATAGCCTTCTCAACCCCATAGCTACCTATAGTCCCACCAGCTAAACCACCACCTGCTATGCAAAGTCCAAGAGCTAATCCTTCAGTTGCCACTCCAAGAGCGAAACATGCCGCACCTGCTGCTATACCGCCATAATATCCTCCTGCCATCCCACCTCCCGTTCTGCCAGCAAATTTACTATATTCTTTAATTATCACTTTCTCACATTGTCCTGATTGTCCATAATTACAGGCATCAATAACTTGTCCGGTGGTATCAATAAAATCCAGACCAATCGCAATACGACCACCGTATTTCATCCATTTAACCATTTTTGCACTTTGGATAATTGTTTGACTATATCCCTTTATTGCACCAATTCCTGCTTTATCCCATTGATGAGCAATGGATTTAGTTGATAACTTTAGTGCATGTTTTAAGTTAGGATGTTCTTCGATTTTTAAAGAAAGTCGCCCAACTTTATTCAATAGTCTCTTTAGGTTACCCATGATCTTCTGTCTTTCTAGATAAAAATCGGGGCTGGCATACTTCTGATTTAGCCCATTTAACCTATATTCTTTCTGATAAAGAGACTGTAACCTTGACAGGTTTTTATTAATTTCAGAAAAATAGCTTTCACTCAGTGATGAAGCGGTGCTGATAAGCGTCCCACCCTGATCCAGCAAATAATGAAACAGACCAAAATGACGATGCAAAAATGTGGCATATTCATCAGGCAAGGGAGCAACGGATTGATTTATTTCATACTGAGATTGCTTTAAGAGCTGCATTATATGCGGCGGATTATAAGAATCGGGATCGGCAACAAGCAGGATCTGCCCTGGTTTTAGGAATCGGTTGTCTGAGTTCAGCGCCATAAAATAATGAGCTGCTTCGCTATTTGAATGGCTGAACAGCAGGTTTGCCTGAAAGCTTAATCCTCCGGGTTGTTGTACTACACAGAAACCGGGTTGAATGTTCCTCTCCATACTATTTTGCCTCTCAAAGCATTTTGAAATAAGATTACTCGAATTCAGACAGTATAAGTTTATTTTAGTTCCACGATTATTGCTTAATCAGATAATAGGATTATTTTTAATTTATAAATATATCGGTTCTTAATCTCTCGACGCTATATTTCATCAGGTGATGGTAAAGGTTATCGCGCTGAATGATTTTGGTCTGAATCGCAAAACTGGAAGCTATCATTAGCACTTTTCCATATTTCTTGTAAAATCTTTCCAACGATCTTCTTGTCATCAGGACACTTCCACGGGCACGCTGTAAATAATGTTTAAATTGGATTTAGGGAACGAAATATATCATTTTTGTTACGTTACTCTTGCCAGAATTTGTGATAGATTCAGCTCGTTTTTGTCTATTAGTATTGTTCAATTTATGTTTTTCTGTTATAGAGAGTAAAGTTATGAATGGATTTGTATATTTAGCAATGGCAATTGTTGCTGAGGTTGTGGCAACCGCTTCATTAAAAGCTTCCGATGGGTTTAGTAAATTATTCCCTTCTATACTGGTCATTGTTGGATATGGCATTGCTTTCTGGGCATTATCTCAGGTAGTTAAAGTTGTGCCATTGGGCGTTGCCTACGCGATATGGTCTGGTCTTGGTATTGTGCTGGTTTCTGTTGCGGCGATATTTTTATATCAGCAGAAGTTGGATTGGGCGGCGATGTTAGGTATGGCGCTTATCATTGCGGGCGTTATGGTAATAAATTTGCTTTCTGACAGCGGTGCGCATTAATTAATGATGCTGCATGGTTTTCCCTGAATTGTTTTTCGGAGAAGAGATATGTTAAATATCGACGATAAGAAAGGATTCAACAAAGCCTTATTAGGAGGAGTACTCTTTAATTTTGCTTTATTGGCTGGCTGTAGTAGCCAAACAGGGAAAACATTTGTCCAATATCAGGCGATGCAATATTCTCCGCCAGAAATTGGCCTTGGAATTGATGCCAGAGCAACGTGTATTTATGCAGGTGGTACACCTGCATTAGCCGTACAATTAAATGGTACACAAACACCGGTTTGTCAGTTGGTGAATGGCAAGCGTTGTAACGAAAGGGCGTTGCTGCAAGGTTCTTGCGCACCAATTTAAGGTTGAAGCAACTGCCTGTTATGAGCAGGAACATGCCGTTGGGATCACTGTGGTAGGCACCTTTAGGCATGATTCTGCGAGTATATTGGATTCACCAGCCAACCGTTTTAGCGTCTGAATGGGCAATTATCTCCGATTAAAAAATTGGCTGATCAATACTAATACAGCAACAATCAAATAAGCGGCAAAAATACCGATTAACCATTGTGGCATCTCTAATGACAGAAATTGCCATTGTCTTACTGAACAGTCACCGGAGGCTTCAAATACCGCAGGGAGCCATTTATCTAATGCCAGCCATGACGGAAAGTTTACAAAAAAATCACAAGTATTAAATGGGGAAGGATATAACTGGATCATCGTATGTTCCCATGCCAATTGCAGGCCACGCCAGGCACTGTAGATCCACAAAATAATCGCCAACCAACGTAACGGCGTTTTTGGTGCGATCGCGCCCAGTAATCCAGCACCTAACACACCAAACAGAGCAACCCGCTCATAAATACACATCACACAGGGCTGTAATTTCATCACGTGCTGAAAATATAAGGCTGAACCTTCCAGTATCAAGGCAGTAAAAGTCATTAACAGCCATGCGTTTCGTCCTTGGGAATAGTGGTTTAAAAATCGCATCATTTCCTTTTTTCCATGCAGATAAGATAAATAATTGAATGCCTATTTTGCCGCCTAAAATGGAACAAAAAAAGTCAATTAAAGTAAATCTGTTTTTTCGGGTAAAAAATAAAGTCGGATTGAGCGTAATTTGCGTTCAATCCGGCGTTAGTAATAACGTTATGAAATAAATTTGTGGCCGACTATGGCAAAGCGATTAAACCCCAATGAACCATGATGTCAGTCACCGGAATTAACAGAAATTCCACACAGAGTAAACCGACCAGCGTCATCACGATGGTATAGGGTAATGCCATCATGACCATGCGGCCATAAGACAGACGGATTAAGGGTGATAATGCCGAGGTCAGCAGGAACAGGAATGCGGCTTGTCCATTAGGTGTCGCGACAGAAGGCAGGTTAGTGCCGGTATTAATGGCAACCGCCAGATATTCATATTGTTTATGTGAGATCAGCCCTTCTTGCAGAGCCGCTTTGGCTTCATTGATATAAACCGTACCAACAAACACGTTATCTGACACGGCTGAGAGCAGGCCATTAAACAGATAGAACAGGGAAAGCTGAGAAGTTTCTGAAGACTGCAAGACGAACTGAATAAATGGCGTAAACAGTTGCTGGTCAACGATCACGGCAACAATGGCAAAGAAAACCGTTAATAATGCCGTGAATGGCAATGCCTCTTCAAACGCTTTGCCCAGCGCATGTTCTTCCGTGATACCGCAAAAAGAGGTGGTCAGAATAATAACTGACAGACCGATCAGGCCAACCTCGGCCAAATGAAACGCCAGAGCGACAATTAACCATAGGCCAATTAGTGTCTGAGCAATAAGCTGCGCTTTTTCCTGGCGGGTTCGTTTTGCGCTGGTTTTTTTATCATAATTTTCCAGCACTTGCCGGACGCGTTCCGGCAATTCTGCACCATAACCGAATAACTTAAAGTGTTCGACCAGAAAACAGACTAGCAGCCCACAGATAAAAACAGGCAAGGTAACCGGCGCCATGCGAATAAAGAAGGTGACGAAATCCCAGCCAACACTTTTGGCGATAATCAGATTTTGGGGTTCTCCCACCATGGTCATCACACCACCGAGCGCAGTCCCTAAACCTGCATGCATCATCAGGCTGCGTAAAAAAGCACGAAACTGGGCGAGCGTTTGTTTCCTTTTCTCTGCATCAATGTGACGATCATTATTCGGCTTCAGTGCATCATGCTGATCAGAGATAAAATTGTTATAGATAGAATAGAAGCCAAGGGAAACACTAATAACCACGGCGATAACCGTCAGGGCATCAAGAAATGCCGAGAGGAATGCACTGGCTAAACAAAATGCCAGGGCAAGCATCCGTTTAGATTTTATGGATAGAAGGAGTTTAGTGAACGCAAATAATAATAGCTGCTTCATGAAGTAAATTCCTGCAACCATAAATATCAGCAGCAGAACAACTTCCAGGTTATTAGCAATTTCATGACCAATTTGTTGAGGTGAGGTCATGCCGATGAGGACCGCTTCAATTGCCAACAGGCCACCGGGTTGTAACGGGTAACATTTAAGTGCCATTGCCAACGTAAAGATAAATTCGACAACCAGCAGCCAGCCGGCAACAAATGGGTTGATGAAGAAGAATACAAGCGGATTGATGATGAGAAAAACGATGATAGCTAACTTATACCAATTCGGCGAGTTGCCGAGAAAGTTTTTTATCGCCGCTTTCCGAATATTGGTTTCCATGGTAATTAAAATTCCTCTAAATTCGTAAAGTCGTGTTCTCTAAACAATAGTACGCTTTAATACAAAATATTTTAAGGGAGATGAAGCACAATTAAACAATTCGTGTGCTTTTTTCGTGACCGTTTTTGCGGTTTCTAGACTAGACAGCTATATTGGAGGGGCGCATTCTGATATAATTTCATCTATTATTAGTTGAAAAATTCACGTTGGAATAACAAAAATATGGTCATTAAGGCTCAAAGTCCCGCAGGTTTTGCGGAAGAATATATTATTGAGAGTATATGGAACGGCCGTTTTGCTCCTGGCTCTATTCTTCCGGCAGAACGTGAATTATCTGAGTTAATTGGTGTAACAAGGACTACCCTGCGTGAGGTATTGCAGCGTTTGGCACGTGATGGTTGGTTAACTATTCAGCATGGTAAGCCAACAAAAGTGAATAACTTTTGGGAAACATCAGGTCTTAATATTTTAGAAACACTGGCTCGTCTTGATCACGATCGCGTTCCTGAATTGATTGATAACCTACTGGCAGTGAGAACGAATATTGCTGCAATATTTATTCGCACGGCTTTTAGGCATAATCCAAGTCAGTCATTGGAAGTGTTGGCAAAAAAAGAGAATGTGGAAGATAACTCAGAGTCTTTCAGCGCTCTGGATTATGATATTTTCCGTGGTTTGGCTTTTGCTTCAGATAATCCAATTTACGGCCTTATTATCAATGGATTAAAAGGGTTATATACCCGTGTAGGACGTTATTACTTCTCTAATCCTGAGGCACGTAAATTGGCATTGAACTTTTATCAGCAACTGGCGACGTTATGCCGTGATAAATCCTACGATAAAGTCATGGAATGTGTACGTAACTATGGCAAAGAGAGCGGTATCATTTGGCACAGTATGCAAAGTACGATGCCAAGTGATTTAGCTGAAGTTGGTCGTTGATACCCCGTCAGTATTTTTACTTAATGCCAAGTCTTAATCCAATTCATTAGTTTCAAATCAGAACTATTTTGAATTGACCCGGGTCAGAATGCGCTGCCCCGGGAATTTTGTTGTTTTTTTCCTCATATCTTAAGGCAATCACAAGGTGTCAATTTTAGAATATTATTCCAAAATTATAGATTTTTTTTGGACTTTTATTTCGATTAATTGATGGTTATTGGTATCTTGTGGTTGTTTAATTGAATCATTATTTTCGCTGAAAAACTAAGAATAATTACTGGATATTCAATAGTTATCTTACGACATGAATAATAATTTTTACTTTAATTTCATCATCTTATTGCCATTTTTTGTTAGTTGCTTGTATAAAAGCAATAAATATTCTTGTTGCATAAATGTAATGTTATTGTGACCTAAATCATAAATGTAGATTATTGACGTTACCGAGGATTGTCCTATATTGGTTTTTTTTAGGCAGCATATTATGCTTGGCTAAATTTTTAATCATCAGGGGACCATGATGAAAATCCTTGTTTTAGGTAGCGGCGTTATTGGTGTAACCAGTGCCTGGTATTTGGTACAGCAAGGTCATGAAGTAACCGTTATTGATCGTCAGGGAAGTGCTGCGCAGGAGACCAGCGCGGCGAATGCCGGTCAGATTTCGCCGGGATACGCGACGCCGTGGGGCGCGCCGGGCATTCCACTGAAAGCCATTAAATGGATGTTTCAACGTCATGCTCCACTGTCTATTCGCCCTGATGGCTCGCTGTTCCAGTTACGTTGGATGTGGCAGATGCTGCGCAATTGTGATGCAAATCACTATGCAATCAATAAAAGCCGGATGGTACGGCTGGCAGAGTACAGCCGCGACTGTATCAAACAGTTAAGGGCCGATACCGGTATTCAATATGAAGGTCGTCAGGGGGGCACGCTTCAATTATTCCGCACCAATAAGCAGTTTGATAATGCGATGAATGACATCGCGGTTCTTGAACAAGAAGGTGTGCCTTACAACCTGTTAACGGCAGATAAGCTGGCGACAGTCGAACCGGCATTGGCCCATGTTGCTCATAAACTGACGGGAGGCTTACAGTTACCGAATGATGAAACGGGTGATTGTCAGCTTTTTACCAAAGAACTGGCAAAAATGGCAGAAGCGGCTGGGGTTACGTTTCTGTTTAATAAACAGGTCAAACAGTTGCTGGTAGAAGGGCATCGTATTACGGGTGTCCAGTGCGAAGATGGCGTCATGACGGCAGACAGCTATGTTGTTGCGATGGGCGCCTATTCCACTGAACTGTTGAAGGGTCTTGTCAAAATCCCGGTATATCCACTGAAAGGTTATTCATTAACTATGCCGATTGTAGATGCAGAACGGGCTCCGGTCTCGACTGCGTTGGATGAAACATACAAAATTGCGATCACCCGGTTTGACAATCGTATTCGTGTTGGCGGCATGGCAGAAGTTGTGGGCTTCAATTTGAATGTGCTTAAAACACGTTGTGAAACATTAAAAATGGTCGTGCAGGATCTCTATCCGGGAGGGGGCGATATTGCTCAGGCTAATTTCTGGACGGGCTTACGGCCAATGACACCCGATGGGACTCCAATTGTTGGTCCGACTGACTATAACAATCTCTACCTCAATACAGGGCACGGCACGTTAGGATGGACGATGGCATGTGGTTCCAGTCAGTTACTGGCGGATCTTATTTCAGGTAAGAAGCCCTCCATTGCATCTGATGATTTGTCAGTATTCCGTTATATTAATGGTTTTAATACGAAATTGGGGCCATTGGGCCATCAATTGCACACTGAACTGAGGAACTGATATGCCACGTCCGATTTCGGCAACGATCCATCTTGATGCGTTGAAAAATAACCTGGCGATTATTCGTAATAGGGTCGGTAATAGCAAAATCTGGTCTGTAGTTAAAGCAAATGCTTATGGGCATGGCCTGCGTTGTCTATGGCGGTATCTCGATCAGACAGATGGGTTTGCTTTACTTGAGTTTAATGAGGCCATTTTATTGCGGGAGCAGGGTTGGCAGCGGCCGATCTTGCTGTTGGAGGGGTTTTTCAAACCTGAAGATTTGTCGATAATTGATCAGTATCAGTTGACAACGGTGGTACACAGTCATTGGCAACTTAAAGCAATCGAGATGGCTAATTTGAATAGGCCAATCGATATTTATCTAAAACTAAACAGCGGCATGAATCGGTTGGGCTTTCCTGCGGATCAATATAGAGAGGTTTTATCGCTGGCAAGGGGGATCCGGCAAATTGGGCAAATCACGTTGATGTCGCATTTTGCGAATGCAGATAAGAAGGCAATTGGCGTTACGGAACAACTTAACGTTATTAATTCAGTCAGTCAGGGTTTGGATATTGCTCAATGTTTGGCTAATTCAGCCGCGTCTCTGTGGTATCCGCAAACTCATCGGGATTGGGTACGTCCCGGTATTGTGCTTTATGGTGCTTCTCCGAGTGGAAAGTGGAAAGATATTGCGGATATTGGGTTGCAAGCCGTGATGAGTCTGCAAAGTGAGATTATTGCCATTCAGCATCTCAAGGCCGGAGAAAAAATCGGTTATGGCGGTAAATATACAGCATCAGGCCCTATTCGAGTCGGTACTGTTGCCTGTGGTTATGCTGATGGCTACCCCCGTAAAGCAATGACAGGAACCCCGGTTATTGTCGATGGCGTCAGAACTCAGGTGTTAGGAGCAGTATCAATGGACATGTTGTCAGTGGATTTGACACCTTGTCCGCAAGCCCAAATTGGCAGTTCTGTTGAATTATGGGGGCAAAACCTGCCGGTGGATGATGTGGCAGAGATCCCTGGCACTATTGGTTATGAATTGTTGTGTGCATTGGCGGATCGGGTCCCGGTATTTATATGTCGTTAAATATCAATGTCGCTAAATATCAGACAGGACGGTTTTGTTCTGATAAAGGGAATGATAAATAATAATTTATTGCTGGTATTATTCAGAAAATAAGTTATCGATTTCTCTAAATTAATATATTTGTTTTTCACATATAATCTGTATGTTTTCGTTAAGAAAATTAAGCATAATTTAGACATATAGTGCTTTTTGGACAAAAATACTATGTTATTCTTGGAAATAAGGGAGATGATCTTTTACACTTACACTTGATAATAGCCAATCGCATAATTGTTTTATAGGAAATAGTTAATAATGATCAACAAAGCAAAAGTTCTAGCGGCAGCCATCACTTTTTGTTTTTCTTCATCGGTAGCTTATGCAGGGCAGTGGTCAGTTGGCGTATCTGTTCTGGCTCAGTCACTACCTTATAAGGGAGTAAAGAGCGAAGATAAAGTGCTACCTGTTCCAATGGTTAATTATGAAAATGACAATTTCTATTTTCATACTTTAGCTGCTGGATATTATTTGTGGAACGAACCGAAAGATCAATTATCTTTAGACGTGTATTATTATCCTCAAAGTTTCAGTCCAAAAGACAATGAAGATAAGCAGTTGAAAAAGCTGGATAAACGTCGCGATACTATGATGGGTGGTTTTAGTTATCGTCATAATGAAGATTGGGGGACATTACGTAGTGCTTTTGCGGTGGATACTTTAAGTAAAAGTAAAGGTATTACGGTTGACCTGGCTTATTTATATGACTTTGACATGGGGAGTTGGTCATTACAACCAGGGTTAGGTGTGGTCTGGAATAGTAAAAAACAAAATCGTTACGAATATGGTATTAAGGAGAGGGAATCACATCGTAGCGGGTTGGAAAAATATACTCCAGGTGATAGCTGGACTCCTTATTTGGAATTATCTGCCAATTATGAATTTAGTCAGAAATGGTCTGCATTCATGATGGGGCGTGTTGAGTGGCTACCGAGTGAAATTAAAGATAGCCCAATGGTTAATAAATCATATTCAAGTATTGTCTGGACAGGTATTACATATAGTTTTTAATTACCCGAAACGATAATACCGGATAGAGACTGAGTCCACCGGATTGTATTCAGTCTTTTTTGTGGCTTTTTTTGAGATATTTACTGATGGTCTTTCCGGCAACGAATGACAACCGAAATGTGGGCTGGGCTATCATCTTTGGCAATTAACGGTTTATTTATACGAGCTGTTTCTACACAAATCATATTTTTGTAACCTTCATCACACATATCTTTCATATTATTCGATAATTCAGCGCCTGGATTCCAGCATACAACATCACTGTGATGGTAATGGTGAATTTCAATGGTTCGTTTCAGTGAGTTATCTCTTATCAGATTAAAATCTTCTGGCTCTGTATAGATGCGATCAGTACGGCCGGTGAAAATAAGATCTTCTCCTGTTGTGTATTGCTCTTTGTCAGCAACAGTATCAATAAAATGTTTACCCAGGCCACTGACTGAAATTTGATTAATATTGCCTACATTCAGGTAAGTGTGCAGGGCGCAGGTTGCCTGATAATCACCATAGGCTTCCAGCTCCACTTCACAGGTTTCACACAGTTTAAAACGGGCAATCAGGGTAAAATCATAAGGCCACAATTTACGGCTATATTCATTGTCTTTCAGCATGAAAGTTAATATTACGCCATTTTCATGTTCATGATGTGCACTAAATTCCCAAGGAAGCGTTCTGGCAAAACCATGTTTTGGTGCTCCTGTGGGGCCAAACCAGGGCCAACAAATAGGAATACCCCCGCGGATAGCGGTGCCGGCTTTAAATGCTGTTTTCCTGCTCAACCACAATCCCGGTTCTTCATCACAGGGTTGCCAGGCGATAAGGTGCGCCCCTTGCAGGCTGATTGCGCCCCGAACTTTAGGATGAGATACGACTATCAATGGGAAGCCATCTATATTCCGTTGACTGATAGAAGGGGAGATCTGTTCTGCAACCGGTAATGCAAAAATTTTATCGTTCATGTGTCATGACCTTATGAACCCAAGGCAGTCATATTGCATGGCCCAAGAATAACGCATGTTGTACGCAGATTAAAATAAAAGAGCCGCCAGGAAAGGCAACTCTTTTCAGGCAAGGTAATAACTCAGTTATTTAGAGATGTGAGTGATCAGATCCAGAACTTTGTTAGAGTAACCTGTTTCGTTGTCATACCAGGAAACCAGCTTCACAAAGTTATCGTTCAGAGCGATACCGGCTTTTGCATCAAATACAGAAGTCAGTTTTTCGCCGTTGAAATCGTTAGACACCACGTCATCTTCGGTGTAACCCAGAACACCTTTCAGTTCACCTTCAGCCGCGTCTTTGATGGCATCACAGATTTGCTGATAAGTGGCTGATTTTTCCAGACGTACAGTCAGATCAACAACAGAGACGTTAGGAGTAGGAACACGGAAAGCCATACCGGTCAGTTTACCGTTCAGCTCAGGGATAACTTTACCTACCGCTTTCGCCGCACCGGTAGAAGATGGGATGATATTCTGAGCGGCGCCACGACCACCACGCCAATCTTTCGCAGAAGGGCCATCCACGGTTTTCTGAGTCGCAGTGGTTGCGTGAACAGTGGTCATCAGGCCTTCAACGATGCCGAATTTATCATTGATAACTTTAGCCAGCGGCGCCAGACAGTTAGTAGTGCAAGAGGCATTGGAAACGATGTCCTGGCCTGCGTAAGCTTTGTGGTTAACACCCATAACAAACATCGGTGTGTCATCTTTGGATGGGCCGGTCAGAACCACTTTTTTCGCACCCGCAGTAATGTGCTTACGTGCAGTTTCATCAGTCAGGAAGATACCTGTTGCTTCTGCAACAACATCAACGCCCACGTCATTCCATTTCAGGTTAGCGGGATCTCTCTCTGCTGTCACACGGATAGTTTTACCGTTAACAACCAGGTGGCCGTCTTTTACTTCAACCGTTCCATTGAAGCGGCCGTGAGTTGAATCGTATTTCAGCATGTAAGCCATGTATTCTGCGTCCAGCAAATCGTTGATTGCGACGATTTCGATGTCTGAACGTTCTTGTGCAGCACGGAAAACAATACGGCCAATACGACCAAAACCGTTGATACCTACTTTGATAGTCATAGTGTTCCACCAGCTATTTTTTAGTGAATTAAAAATTATTACTAAAGTTACCAAAACCTTGCCAGCCGTCAAGCGGAATCGTGTCAATAGTCGAAAAATATCGACTTTGAGTGCACCATTTAGACGTTCGCTATGCGGTACTGGCAATCGATTTGCCCCTCATTATCGGGGTGCAGACAGATATTTAAAGTTAATCGGTTAGATATGCGAGTCACATCACAAATAGTGGGATAAACATCTTCAGTTAACCGCTTAAAATAGATTCCACTGATGTAATGTTAATTTCTTGTTATACCCTATAGATTTCAAGATGCATCGAGACGGCAAGGGAGCGAATCCCCGGGAGCATAGCGAACTCTGTGACCGGGGTGAGCGAGTGCAGCCAACAAAGAGGCAACTTGAAAGATAATGGGTATATTATCATTTGATTTTATTGAGAACACGAGTCTTATTAAGGTGGTCGTTATGGCTAAGAATCCTGATGTTTCCCTTTATACAGAGCTTACTGATATTCAGCGTCATGTTACCCAGAATGCCGGGACGGAACCGCCATTTTCGGGGAAATTGCTACATAATAAAAAAAGTGGCGTGTATCATTGTCTGTGCTGTGGGCAGCCGTTATTTATGTCCGATACTAAATTTGATTCTGGCTGCGGTTGGCCGAGTTTTTACCAGCCTGTCAGCGATGATGCAATACTGTATCTTGATGATAATAGCCATAATATGCAGCGTATTGAAGTTCGTTGCCGCCATTGTGACGCTCATTTGGGGCATGTGTTCCCTGATGGCCCGAAACCGACAGGAGAACGTTTTTGTATTAACTCGGTTGCGTTAAGTTTCACTGATGAAAATACAGGTGAAAAAACAGTAGGTTAATCATTTTATCATTGCCGGCATTGCCGTTAATTTATGTAAGAAAAATCGTTTCAGCTAATTCTGGAAAATAATGAGGAAATATCAATGGAACTGGATGATCTGTTATCAGTAATGACACCAGAGATATATCAACGCTTGGTTCAGGCAGTCGAACTGGGTAAATGGCAGGATGGTGTGCCTTTAACTGTGGAGCAGAAAGAGAATAGCCTGCAAATGATTATGTTATGGCAAGCAAGGCATAACCATGAACCTGAGCATATGACAATCGGTACTGATGGTCAGTTGGTGATGAAGAGTAAACAAGAACTGAAAGCGGCCTTTCAGTCTGAAATGGTGGCAACATTCAAGACATAATCTTCGCAAGATGGATATGAAAAGGCTGAGTTTGTTGAACTCAGCCTGGCCTTGATTGTTCTCAGAAAAGGGCGCTTTCCAGTTGGGCAAGTTCTATCAATATTGTACCTTGCGCTTTTATCTCTTTGAATGCGGATTGGCTGTCGCCTGGACTGAGATTAACCCCCCGGCAACCATCAGCAATTACCCAGGTTTCATAACCTAGTGCCAGCGCATCTAGCGCGGTAAACTTCACACAATAATCAGTGGCGATACCAATAATAAACAGGCGCTCAATTTGCTCTGTTTGCAACCAGTCATCAAGCCGGGTTTTACTCTGATGGCCGTTGTCAAAGAAAGCACTGTAGCTGTCTATTTGTGGATTTTCGCCTTTGTAGAAAATCTCAATAATGGCCTGCTTGTTCAATTGTGGATGGAAATCAGCGCCATGTTGCCCCTGTACACAGTGTTCCGGCCACCATACTTGTGGAATACCGTTCAGTATACCGATATCCCCGATCTTCTGGCCGGAGTTGACTGCGAAGCTCATATGTTCAGCAGGGTGCCAGTCTTGGGTGGCAATAATGCTGATATTGTGTTTCAGACAGATATCAATTGCCTGATTTGCAACATCAATGACGTGCTCACTCTCTTTTACGGCTAACGCACCGCCGGTACAGAAATCGTTCTGTAGATCAATAAGTAATAGGGCTGTTTTCATCTCTTTCTCGGATTATTTGTCGGCATAACTTAATTCACCACGTAAATTTTGTTGCATTAAATAACGAATTTTTTCACTGCTATAGGGTTGACTGAGTAAATAGTGCAACTTAGTTAAAGTGGCTTCAAAGGTCATATCGTAGCCACTGATAACACCGGCTTCAGCCAGAGCATGACCGGTTGCGTAACCATCCATGTTTACCCTGCCAGAAATGCACTGAGTCAGATTGACAACCACAATCCCTCTCTCTGTTGTCTGTTTTAGCTCTTTCAATAATTCAGGATGTTGTGGCGCGTTGCCGACGCCATATGAGCGCAGGATTAAGGCTTTAACCGGTTGCATTAAAATATTATTCACAACCTGACTGGAAAGGCCGGGATAAATGGTTATCACGCCAATGGGCTGAGGGGTGATCTGATGAGTGATAAATTCGTCATGGTTGGCAGGGGCCGGACATGCATTGAAGGTTTTGATGTTAATACCTGCTTCCATCAATGGGGAACAGTTTGGTGAGGCAAAAGCATCAAAACCGTCTGCATGTGCTTTGACCGTCCGGTTCCCACGGAACAATTTATTATTGAAAAACAGACTGACCTCGTTAACCGGGTAGTTAGCAGCAAGGTAAAGCGCATTCAGCAAGTTTGTCTGCCCGTCAGAACGCAGTGCTTCCAGTGGAATTTGCGATCCTGTCACAATTACCGGCTTACCCAGATTCTCAAACATAAAAGAGAGAGCGGATGCGGTAAATGCCATCGTGTCCGTGCCATGCAGGATCACGAAACCATCATAATCATCGTAATTTTGCCGGATATCATCAGCGATAAGTTGCCAGTCTTCTGGCGTCATATCAGAAGAATCAATCAGTGGTTGATGTTCACGGAGGGTGAATGTCGGCATTTCAGACCGGTGGAATTCGGGCATCTTGGTGAGTTGGCGCTGTAAATGCCCGGAAACGGGAATATATCCCTGAGATGAGCGTTGCATCCCAATGGTTCCGCCGGTATAGACGACATAAATAGATTTCTTCTGCATGACTGTGCCTCCTAAAAAGATCAGCTGGATTATAGGAGTATTACAAAATAAAAAAAGCCTGACAGGGTATCTGTCAGGCTAAAAACATCATTAATTAAGTTATCACCAGAATCATACCGGGGGATTCTAACGGCATGTTTCTGCTAATATCATGCATTATTATGGTTTTTTAGCGAATATCTCCGCAGTTTAAACAGAACGCATAACGATTTTGTGGATCATTCAAATGGCGATAAAACTCAGCTTGCTGTTTTACTGCTTGCGCGACCTGCGTCAGTGGCGCAGGCAACCATGCCTGAATTGCTTCCGGTACAATCGCTTGAGCGGTTGTCGTCAACTGGCTCATCAGCAACTCACTGAATGACATTTCCGGCTGTATCCAGTCAAGTTCTGGATTATCCAGTTTTGCTAATTCAGCCGCTTTGGCAACTGCGTCGTCGAAATCACCTAATTGGTCGACCAATCCATTGGTTTTAGCATCATTTCCAATCCACACATGCCCTTGAGCAATTTTATCGACCTCTTCTGATGTCTTATTGCGTGAGTCAGCAACAAGGCCGATAAAGTTCTTATAGCCGCTCTCAATATTAAGCTGTATCAGCTCTGAGAACTCTTTACTGAGCCCTTTAGTGACAGAAATACCCGCTAGTGGTGTCGTGGAAATGCCGTCAGTGTGGATACCAATATGATCCAGACTGTTTTCATAAGTGGTAATGACGCCGAAGATACCAATAGAACCGGTCAACGTACTTTGGTTTGCGATAATGTAATTCGCAGGGGTAGAGATCCAGTAGCCACCGGATGCAGCCATTCCACCCATAGAAACAACGATCGGTTTATTCGCTGCACGCAGAGCTGCCAGCTCAGTGCGGATAACATCGGAAGCGCTAACACTGCCGCCAGGACTGTTTACCCGCAGAATAACGGCTTTGATATTATTATCTAAACGCGCTTGACGGATTTGAGCGGCGGTTGTATCACCACCAACCATTCCTGGAACCTGTTGCCCATCAACGATCGCGCCCTGCGCTATGATAACGGCAATATTGCCTTTGGATGGTGATTTGTTTGCCAGCAATTGTGGCGCGTAATCATAAATACTGATGGCATTGAAATGTTGGTTTTTTTCATCCCAACCAAAGGCTTTTGTCATCTCACTTTCAATGATATTGCGTGGGGCGACATAATCGACCAGTTTGCGTTTAAGTGCATATTGGGCATTGTCTCCGCCGATCGCACGCAGGCCGGCAATCATCTCATCCGCGCCTGGGAATACTTGATGAACAGAAAGTTTGCGGTTAGCGGCGATAGTATTGAGGTAGTTTTGCCAAAGACCGTTGACCCAACGGCTGTCAGCTTCCCGTGCTGCCGGAGACATATCATCACGCATAACCGGCTCGACGGCTGATTTATACGTCCCGACCCGGAAAATATGTGTGGTGACTTTCAGCGAATCCAGCAGGGATTTGTAATAGAGGTTATTGGTCGAATAGCCATAAAGACCAACTGCACCTTGTGGTGACAGATAAATTTTATCGGCGAAAGTAGCCAGATAATATTGCGGCTGGTTGTAATTATCACTGATCGCGTAGACGGGTTTGCCTGAGGTTTTAAACTCATTAATCGCTTTACCGATATACTGCATAGATGGCTGGTCAGCGCCGATGAAATCGTCAAGTTTCAACACCAGACCCGTGATTTTGTCATCGGTTTTTGCCAGGCGAATGGTATCAACAATATCAAACAGAGAATTTTCCTGTAATTTATTGCCGGATGAACCAAACAGTTCACGTCCTAATTGATTCAATGGGTTACGGCTGGAAACCTGATCCACAACAACACCGGTGAGATTGACATATAATGCTCCCTGATAACTATCCACCGTTTTATTGGGCTGTTGATAAAGCATAAAGCCCCCAACAATCACCAAGATGAGCAGGATAAAAATCAGGTTTGAAATGACTTCCCGAACAAAATTCAGCAGTCGCCAACTCCATTTAAATAATCTTGCGACCCACTTCCATAAAATACGCATATCATCTCCAAAGATAGGATCAAGTAGGGCTATCCTAATGACCAGACATATAAATGTCAGCTTCAAATAGTGTCAAATTGTCCGAAAAGGCCGCTTTTGGGCTTTTATTCGTTAACAAATAAACAGAAAATGTTAGCTTATAACAAAATAACTTATTCAGGAGAAAAAATATGAATGCATTAGAACTCTTGTTGAACCGACGTTCAGCATCACGTTTAACGACACCTGCGCCTCAAGGTGAAGCATTACAGAATATTCTGGCCGCGGGTATGAGAGTGCCTGATCATGGCGCCTTACGGCCGTGGCGCTTTATTGTCATGCAGGATGAGGGTATTGATCGGTTTAGCCAATTACTCCACCAGGCTGCCGTTGACAGTAATCTGGGGGTTGAAGCGGAAGAAAAAGCCAAAAGTGCGCCTTATCGTGCACCATTAATTATCGCGGTTATTGCAAAGGTAATGGGGAATTCCAAGATACCGGAATGGGAACAAGTGGTTTCTGCCGGCTGCGCTGTGCACGCGATGCAGATGGCTGCGGTGGCGCAAGGGTTTGGTGGTATCTGGCGTACAGGTTCATGGACTGATGATGATACGGTGCGTACTGGTCTGGGTTGTAATGAGCATGACAAGGTAGTAGGTTTTCTCTACCTTGGAACGCCTGTTTTGAAAGCGCCAGGCAAAGTTGCCACGCCGGATATGACTAATTTTGTCAGCTACTTCTGACCGGAGTCTGTTATGTCAACAGAAGTTCGTCTTACCCAGTACAGCCACGGTGCTGGATGCGGCTGTAAAATTTCACCGAAAGTTCTGGAAACCATTCTGCATAGTGAGCAGGAAAAATTTCTTGATCCTCACTTACTGGTGGGTAATGAAACGCGTGATGATGCTGCGGTTTATGATATTGGCAATGGTACGGGCATCATCAGTACGACAGATTTCTTCATGCCGATCGTCGATGATCCGTTTGATTTTGGACGGATTGCCGCGACAAATGCTATCAGCGATATTTATGCCATGGGCGGTAAGCCCATTATGGCGATAGCGATCCTGGGATGGCCGATGGATAAACTGGCGCCGGAAATTGCCCGCAAGGTGATTGAAGGTGGTCGGGCTGCTTGTAAAGACGCGGGAATTTCACTGGCTGGAGGACACTCTATTGATGCACCTGAGCCTATTTTTGGTCTGGCTGTAACCGGTATCGTTAATATTGATCGGGTGAAACGGAACAGTACAGCGAAAGCTGGTAGCCAGCTATTTCTGACAAAGCCGCTTGGCATTGGGGTATTGACCACGGCGGAGAAAAAAAGCCTGTTGTTGCCTGAGCATCAGGGCGTCGCGACAGCAACCATGTGTCGCTTAAATAAACTGGGGTCTGATCTTGCCGAAATTGCGGGTGTTACAGCAATGACTGATGTGACCGGGTTTGGTTTGTTAGGGCATTTGAGTGAAATTTGTCAAGGATCGGGTGTCCGGGCAACTCTCCGTTTTGCAAAAATTCCTAAACTACCGGAAGTGGGATCCTATATTGAAAAGGGGTGTGTTCCGGGGGGCACTGGGCGTAATTTTGACAGTTATGGTCATCTTATTGGTGAAATGACAGCGCTTCAGCGTAACCTGTTATGTGATCCGCAAACATCAGGCGGCCTGCTGCTGGCCGTTCTGCCAGAAGCGGTAGATGAAGTGAAAGTGATTGCACGATGTCATGGCATTGAACTGACAGCAATGGGTGAGTTGTCTGAGCAACAGTCAGGCAGAGTGCTGATTGAGGTTAATGAATAATATCCATGCAGCTTTTTATTGCAGAAAAACCAAGCCTGGCCAGGGCGATTGCTGATGTTTTACCAAAACCGCATCGCCGTGGTGATGGCTTTATTGCTTGTGGAAATAACCAGTTTGTGACCTGGTGTGTTGGGCACTTGCTGGAACAGGCGGAACCTGATGCTTATGACAGTCGCTTTGCCCGTTGGTCACTGGCTGATCTTCCCATCATTCCGGAAAAATGGCAGCTAAAACCGCGGCCTTCTGTGGCGAAACAGCTCAACATCATCCGGGATTTGCTGGGAAAAGCAGATGAAGTGGTACATGCGGGTGACCCGGATCGTGAAGGGCAATTGCTGGTGGATGAGGTTCTGGATTTTTTGAAATTGGATGGTGAAAAGCGAAAAAAAGTTCGCCGTTGCCTGATAAGTGATCTAAATCCACAAGCGGTTACCAGAGCTATTGATAGGTTAAGGGATAACCGGGATTTTATTCCGCTATGTGTTTCCGCTCTCGCCAGAGCCAGGGCTGATTGGTTGTATGGTATTAACATGACCCGGGCTTATACCTTGCTTGGACGCAATGCGGGGTACCAGGGCGTATTATCTGTCGGGCGGGTTCAGACACCGGTTTTGGGGTTAGTTGTTCGCCGGGATGAAGAGATTGAACATTTCGTACCAAAAGATTTCTTTGAGGTGAAAGCCCATATTGTTACGCCAAAGGATGAGCGTTTTACCGCTCTCTGGCAGCCAAGTGAATCTTGTATTGATTTTCTGGATGACGAAGGGAGATTGATACATCGGCCTCTGGCTGAGCATGTTGTTGCCAGAATCACCGGCCAGCCGGCCTATGTGACATCTTATCAGGATAAACGGGAATCTGAAGTTGCTCCTTTGCTGTTTTCATTATCTTCGTTACAGATTGAAGCTGCTAAACGTTTTGGCCTGAATGCACAGCAAGTGTTGGATATTTGCCAGCGATTGTATGAAACGCATAAACTGATTACTTATCCCCGTTCTGATTGCCGTTATTTGCCCGAAGAACATTTTGCAGGGCGCCATGCGGTGCTTAATGCAATATCTGTTCATACAACCAATTTGTTGCCACAAGCATTACTGGAAACCGACAGAAAGAATCGTTGTTGGGATGATAAAAAGGTTGATGCCCACCATGCAATTATTCCTACGGCACGAAGTAACCATATAAATCTGACAGACAACGAGGCTAATATTTATGGTTTGATTGCCAGACAATATTTGATGCAATTTTTCCCAGATGCCATATTCCGCAAATGTATTATTGAATTGGAAATTGCCGGTGGAAAATTTATTGCTAAAGCGCGTTTTCTTGCTGAGGCAGGTTGGAGAACATTGCTTGGCAATAAAGAGCGTGATGAAGAAAATGATGGAACGCCATTACCGGTTGTTGCTAAGGGTGATGAATTATTGTGTGAAAGAGGAGAGGTGGTAGAACGCCAAACTCAACCACCAAAGCCATTTACTGATGCAACTATCCTTTCTGCTATGACGGGGATTGCCCGTTTTGTGCAGGATAAGGAATTGAAGAAAGTCCTTCGCGCAACGGATGGGCTGGGTACTGAAGCAACACGTGCCGGCATTATCGAACTGTTGTTTAAACGGGAGTTTCTTTATAAAAAAGGGCGTCATATTCATGCAACGCCTGCGGGTAGGGCACTCATTCATGTATTACCTGATATGGCTGCTTTACCGGATATGACAGCCCACTGGGAGTCCCGATTAACGCAAATCAGCGAAAAACAGTTCCGCTATCAAGATTTCATGGGGCCACTTGAGGAGACATTGCAGCAATTAATTTGGCAGGCTAAACAGAACCGTAACTTAAAAGCTTTTCGTGATTTGCCCCCGGTTCCGATTAAAGAGAAAAAAGGGAAAAAAACAAAATCGACAAAAAACGCTAAAGCAATTGCGCCGTAGGGCGCAGTTGCTACGTTATTTTAAAGGAAATGATTGATATTCGGCGTTAACAGAATATCACATTTCAAATTCTACCCAGACAGGCGCATGATCTGACGGTTTTTCCATTTCACGGATTTTATAATCAATACCTGTCGCAATACAGCGCTCCATCAAGGGCTTACTGGCAAGAAGTAAATCTATACGTAGCCCGCGATTATCATCAAACCCTTTTGATCGATAATCAAACCAGGAAAATTGGTCGATACATTCAGGATTCATATTCCTGAATGTATCGACCAGACCCCAACTTTTCAGGCGATCCATCCAATCTCTCTCTTCTGGCAGGAAAGAACATTTACCTGTTTTTAACCAGCGTTTTTGGTTGTTCTCTCCAATGCCGATATCCAGATCCGTCGGACTGATATTCATATCCCCCATAATAATCACTTGTGATTGAGGCGATAAATTTTGTTCCAGATAGCTTTGCAGGTCCTGATAAAATTTCTCTTTTGCAGGAAATTTCACTGGATGGTCACGGCTTTCTCCCTGTGGAAAATAGCCATTAATGACTGTCAATAGCCCGTGTGGGGTTTCCATATCTGCCATGATAATACGACGTTGGGCATCTTCATCGTCCCCGGGAAAACCATGGCGCACAGTAAGAGGAGCCTGACGTGTTAACAGTGCAACGCCGTAATGGGCTTTCTGACCGTAATAAAACACATGATAGCCAAGCTTCCTAACTTCTTCTAAAGGAAACGCCTCATCATGGACTTTTGTTTCCTGTAGGCCGATAACATCGGGTTGATGTTGCTCGACGATCGCAGCTAACTGATGGGGGCGGGCACGTAATCCATTAATATTAAAAGAGATCAATTTCATCTTTTACAGCCATCCAGTAAAAAGACACAAGAACAATAATAACAGATGGATCTTAAAAAGTAACTATTGACAATGGTCAGGACGAAATAGTAACGGAACCCTAATATTATAATTAATTGTGAAAAATATAATAATTTATGGTGAGAAAACACTGAGGTTAGACCGTTTTTATCTCTAGTGTTACAAAAATTGATTACTGAAAAATGTAGAACCCTATCCTAATCTTTGATAGAAAATTGAGCTCGTTAGTAATGTTTATATTTTCTAATGGTTGATTGGTTGAGATTAATTTTTGAACCATGATAAACATGAATAAATAGAGTTTATTGAGCCACCTATGTATTGAACATAAGCTTTTTTTATGTGGTATATGTTTGAGAAGTATTTGTTTTTTTGTACAAAATTTACGCCTTCACAGTATCGAACTGATTTATCTGTCATTTGGTGAAGGCTATTTCAAAGAAATTATTTTAGCCACAAGTTATATAGGAACGGTGAATTATGTTTTTTTCTCGTAAATTAGAAGCATTCATGGCAGTGGTGGAAAATGGTTCTTTAAGTAAAGCGGCAAGAGTGATGAACCGAACAACTCCTCCAGTAGCTAAATCAATCAAAGACTTCGAAGCAACATTAGGGAAGCGCCTTTTCAAAAGGGAGAAATTTGGGATGAGTCTGACTAAAGATGGTTTAGAATTATATAATGATCTTAAAGATCTTTATTTACAAGAAAAAGAAATAACTAAAAAACATATCAGTGGTAGTATATGTAACATAGTTAATATTTATTACGATTGGGGGAAAAACAAACACCTAATTTATTTATATAAGGCAGCTGACAGAAATAGCTCCCAAGTAAATATATTCCGGTTTAGTTATGATAACATTGAAGAAATAGTGGATTACGACGGCAACACGCTCATTATGAGCTCAGAAAAGATACTAAGTGACCGTTTTAGTCTTATTCGTAAAATAAAAGGACCAGAATTGGGAATTTGCTGCCGAAAAGAGTTATTGGATATTGCTGGTGGTGATGTGATGCAATTGCTAAAAAATAATACTTGGTTGTGTGATCCTGTACTTTATAAAAGCAGTTTCATTAAAAATCTGGAAGAAGAAGTTATTCAAAGTGGTGGGAAAGTGAATATGCGTCAGATGGATAATATGGGGTGCTGCATGAATTTCATTTATTCAAGAGACTATATTTTCATTACAGATTCTCATCCTGATGAATTGGAAGGAGGTGATGCTTTAAGTTTTGTTCCTATTGAAAAACCGGGTACAGCAAACCAATGTTATATTTATAAGTCTAAATCACATTCAAGTGTACTTAATCGTTTTATCGATTCAGTAAATGATATGAGTTAAATTTATTTTACGCGGAGTAGATTATTGTAAGCTCCGCGTTGTTGTTTTGCGGAGATGACGATAGAAAGTTTTCACTGTACCCAGATGATAAATTTATATTTGTTATTTTTTGTTATACCCGGAATAATTTTTCATGGTAGTAGGGAAAGATAGACTGTTTCCTCGCCTTTTGGACTAACACGCTGCAAGCACTACGTTGTTATTTTGCTTTGCTTAATTCGAACCTTGCTCGAAGTGCAAAGCATCCTGCATGTGAGTACCATGTATTCATTGAGATGGGTGATACATGATTTCTAAGCCGGGGTTCTCCCGGCTTCAGGCTTTCAGGGACGTTCCTGGTGATATTTACCCTCTGGCGCGTTTACCACAACCTTGTCTTATTGTTTCAGCCACGGCGTTGCCGTACTCCAAAAAATGATGTTCGCCCCCAGGTAGTTTTCAGCGAAATCAGCAAACTCCTCCTGAGTGAAGGGTTTCTTGGTTTTTGGGTTAGTGTAGGTCAGAGTCGGTTCCTGGACCGCCATTGCGACCAAATCTAGCTTGCCTTTGTAACGGTTGAAAAAGGGATAGGCGTTTTTCATCTGTGCGGATTGATATGGCACGATATCGGGGCCACCCAGGCCGATCTTATTTTTTGACGCGAAATTAAATAGGCGGGACATGTATTGGTGATCATTATTCCGTTCGCATGGCCAGAAGTTAACGTATTGCACCACGTAGGATTTTTTGAATACCTGGCGGGCAAATTTAATGTTATCAAGTTCAGCGGCAAAATAGTGGTCGCAACTAAAACCGGTTGTGTCGTGCTTCATGTCAATATCAATGGCGGTTTCTGGCAGATTAATGCCGGTAATACGGCCATCAAACTCTTTTGCTAATGCAGAAAGGAGATTCTGATAGCGTTTGCGCAGATCGGCATTCCACTGAATAGCAACCCAGCCATAACCTTGCGCTTTACCTTCACCGGGATTATCAACCTGTGCAACTAAACCACCTTGATATTTCGAGCTCTGTTGAAGATAAAACGGGATATAGCGGGCATCTTTCTCAAAAAAGCGATCCTGAATCTGGATAAACAACTTCTTTTGGATTTTACTAAGCAATGCGAGATCTTTTTCGATCGCGGAAAAATCATATTTTCCCGGCGCACTCTCCAGTTGTTTCCAGTTATAAACAATTTGTACACCATCGATGTCCTGACGTTCCAGCAATTCATGTAGCTGGTTGAGGTCATCAGATGAAGTGTAGAGATAGTTTTGAGGTTTCGCTGCTAATGCAGCAGTTGACAGTAAACTAAAAATCAGGCTGGTGGAGATAAGTTGTCTTAGCATTTTTTTTCCTATTCTTAATGAGAGGTCTTATAGAGTAGCGCCTTTGCGCTATAAATTATGGTTTATCATTTTGCTTTTAATACTGGTTGCCGGCACACTCGTTTATGCTTGTCTAAAAGACACGACCGATTTCGTTCACGCGGCGCTTTATAGCAGCTTACCTTCCTTTAATATTATTTTGACGCCTGAACAGCAAGGCATGGCATCACTATTAGGCGATATTGAAAGATATTCCTGCTTTTCCTCATAGAGAGCGTGCGCTATTTTCGCCATCAAGAGATATCCCGCCATTATTGGATAAAATAGATCAGGATTTTGAGAAACAATGCCCGGGTTATCGCTATCTTTTACGTAAGGTTTATCTCGCAGAATCCCCTTCTATAGATTTGTCTCGCTATCAGGAATTGATCGGCCAACGCTGGAAAGTACAACGGGCACACATAGCGAATCGGGATGAGATCGATAAGTTATATAATGAGGCGGCTTTTGAGGGGCTGATAATGGTTATCGCATTGCAGCTTTGGCCTGCCAAGGATGACAGAAAGGCGTACAGTGAATTTGTTTCTGCTCAACTATTCTCATCCACAAAATTTGCTATTCAAAATAAGTTAAACATCCTTGCTGGCATGGGGTGGCCTTTACCTTCGTTACCGGGAGAAATAATAAAAGATTTGCATGTATTGTTTGAATATAACCGTATTGATAAAAAGAACATGAAACACCTCTGGGTAACGGGTATCACTGATAAAGTGCGGACTGAGCTGATGATTTACAGTTATGATAATTCGCTCAGTTTCTCCCCGGAGAACCCGATTCATTTAATTGATCACTCTTTTGGTCAGTCGGGGCCGCTGTCTGTATTTTTGACATCAGCTATGCTGACTGAAGCAATTCACCTGACAAATAGCGACCATATCGTCATTAATCAATTATCTGAGGGTAGCGCAGTACTCTATTTAATGACGAAGGAATGACATCAATGAAAAAACAAATAACCTCAATGCTATTATGGTGGGAGTGTTTTCTCATAATGATGAGTCATGATCTTTTCTTATTAAAGCGGCTCATCAATTATTGGAGTGAGCCGCGGAGGAGAGTTGATAACTTTAATTTATCTCCATTGACGGAGAAGTAACCGATCTGCAAATAAAAATCATCATTATTTCTTAGCCAGAAAAGGGGCGGTATATAGGATAGTCGATAGCCAGAGACTTGCCGTAATGAACATAATAACAAGTCTGGTGAAACGCGAATAAGACGGCTTTGGAGTTGTATCAGTGGGCGTGGATAATTGGGTATTTTTTGACTGATTATCATCTTGTTCATTATCCTGAAATGGCAGGATAAAACGATAGCCTTGTCGGTATACGGTATGGATTGCTTCACCCAGGTCACAATAGCGTAGTGTTCGGCGTAATTTACAGATCAATTGCAGCAGATTGGTTTCTGCTACACCATTTTTGCGTTCAGGCCAAACCAAAGGGATTAGCTGTTCCCGGTTTAACGTATTCCCTTGCGATGCATGTTCCCACAGTGCGAGTAGCAGGCGTTTCTCTTTTTCCGTAATGACAAATATATTTTTACCATGGATTATTTTGTTTAAGTCACAGTCTAAATAAACATCTCTAGTTATTTTCAGCATAACGCATTCTCTGCCTCTGTTTAGTGTTTGTCTATTCGTCATAGCTAGGAGAGCTCAAATAGGCTTATGCCTGTTAAAATTTATATAATTTCTGCATGAGTAATGCAAGAAAATAAATGATTTAAATTTTTTTATTTTATTTTTTCATGTGGGTTATTTTTCTGTTTCTTATTAAGAAATAAAATTAATGATAATTATTTATTTATCAGTTTTATTTATATTTAATGATGAGTTATCTATTTACTTTGGAAACAGAGTGGTTTTTATAATTCATACTATAGATAAGAGCTTTTTATGGATTAATGAGTGAATAAGTCGTCATGAATAATAACCCAATAAACTGAGTGGTATTTTTTTATGATATTGAATTAATGGAGAAAAATAGAAATTAAAATAATTAATTTTTATTTTTAACTTTTATTTAAGTGTGATTGCGTGATTATTTAGCCATGACTAATTCCAACGTGATGTTTATCACGTATTAACTGAGTTAGTCATTGGTCAGTAGTCGTTAGATCACCTCATTCTTTAATGAGGAGGTGGATATATGAATATAAATCCAGGCGAATATACCAGAATTAGGCATGATACCTAAGGGCGGTAGCGTACCTAAAATGATAATGATGAGTATTCTAACCCAGCTTATTAAATGTAATAAACTCCTTAGAAGGAAATAACAATGTCTACAACTGCCGAGCAAATTGCTGTTCAATACCCAATTCCCACTTACCGTTTTGTCGTTACTGTCGGTGATGAACAAATGTCTTTCCAAAGCGTATCGGGATTAGATATCAGCCATGACACAATTGAATATCGTGATGGAATTGGTAACTGGTTACAAATGCCTGGTCAGCGTCAGAGGCCAACGATTACCTTGAAACGCGGTATTTTTAAAGGGCAATCTAAATTATACGATTGGATTAATTCTATTTCTCTTAATCAGATAGAAAAGAAAGATATTTCTATCAGCTTGACTGATGAAACCGGTTCAAGTTTGTTAATTACCTGGAATATTTCTAATGCTTTTCCAGAAAAATTAACCGCGCCCAGCTTTGATGCTTCCAGTAATGAGGTTGCGGTGCAGGAAATCAGTTTGAAGGCCGATCGGGTTACTGTTGAATTCCATTAATACACTGTTTAGTGCCACGAATAGCTTGGCATGTCAATTCAGTGGTTTTTAAAGGCTAATATTATGACAACTGTTACAACTTATCCGGGTGTCTATATTGAAGAAGATGCCTCATTGGCACTCTCTATTCGTTCAAGTGCAACGGCGGTACCTGTTTTTGCTGTTGAAGATCACAATTCATTTGTATCAGCTGGTACCTCTCTTCGAGTTAATAGCTGGTTGGAATATCTGACACTAAAAGGCAGGTCATTTAATTCTGGTGATAGGCTTGATATTTCACTGCGCGCCTATTTTATTAACGGCGGTGGATATTGCTATCTCGTCAAAGCCACAGATTTAGAAAAACAAGTTCCAAAGCTTGACGATGTCACATTGCTGGTTGCCGCTGGAGAAGATATCAATGAGGTGACGGGAAAACTGTGTAAAACGGGCAAAGGATTATTCGCCATTTTTGATGGCCCAGAAGATCAAATAACTTCGGAGCAAAAACCAGACGAACTCCTCGAATCTTATTCCTCTACTCCTTATGGCGCGGTTTATTATCCTTGGCTGACCGCTGAATGGGGAGATAAAAAAGCCAAAGTTGATATTCCTCCCAGTGCAGTGATGGCGGGTATCTATGCTAGTGTCGATAACAGTCGGGGTGTTTGGCAAGCACCGGCTAACGTGGCTATTCAAGGTGGATTACAACCTAAATATCTGGTAACTGACGATCTGCAAGGGGAATATAACCGAGGAAAGGCGCTGAATATGATCCGCACCTTTCCTAAGAGCGGCACATTGGTTTGGGGAGCCCGTACGCTTGAGGACAGTGATAATTGGCGCTATATCCCGGTTCGCCGCCTGTTTAACAGCGCAGAGCGGGACATTAAAAATGCCATGAGTTTTGCGGTCTTTGAACCTAACAGCCAACCTACTTGGGAAGCAGTGCGTCGGGCTATTGATAATTATCTTTATTCCCTTTGGCAACAAGGCGGATTGATGGGAAATAAAGCTGAACAGGCTTATTTTGTTCAAATCGGTAAGGGTACCACCATGACTGATGACGATATTAAACAGGGCAAAATGATTGTCAAAATTGGTATGGCTGCTGTTCGTCCAGCTGAATTTGTTATTTTGCAGTTTAGCCAGTCAATTGGGCAAGCCCGATAAATAATTGTAGCCTGCTTAATAGTTGCTAATCATCTAAATTGAATGAGGAAGTCATAATGCCGTCTGACGCATATACTACACCCGGTGTTTATATTGAGGAAGATGCTTCGCTATCGTTATCAATTAGCACCAGCCCAACGGCTATTCCGGTTTTCATTGGTAAGTTTTTTAAAAAAGACGGTAGCCAAATAAAACAGAGTAGCTGTATTAAAATTACCAGTTGGTTAGATTTTATCTCGCAGTTTTCATTATCTTCATCTTTTATCGTGTCAATACAGGCTACAGAAGAAAAGGCAGAGGAAAAGACGGAGGAAAAAGCAGAAGAAAAAACAGAAGAAAAGGCAGAAGAAAAGGCAGAAATAAGCGCAGAGACTGTTGCTAAGCCACTAAAAAACAGTCAGAAAAATGCTAAAATTGGTAGTGGTATCTTAGTGGATAAGGAAGTTAAAAAAACCTATACCTATGTTGCCACTGTCCAGATCGCTTCTTTCAGTGCTTTTGCTGTGCAGCATTATTTTAGTAATGGCGGTGGTGTTTGTTATTTGCTGCCATTGGTAGCGGCAGCGACAACTGATATTCCGAAAGTAAAAGCTGCTAAAGCAGTAAAGACTGCTGAGGCTGTAAAATATGAATTAGCAACTCTGCCGGACTTGATAGAAAAACAGCAGGAGATCACCTTACTGCTATGCCCTGAAACGGATAAAACGTTAGCACCTAGTCAAAAACAGGAGGTTTACAGTGGAGTAAATTCTTTGTTAAAAAACAAAGTGGGTTATTTCCTGATTGCTGATAGTACAGGTGGGGAAGATAAACCAACTACACAGCCGGATAAAACCGCTGTTTATTATCCTGATTTAGAGACCTCTTTTACTTATAACCAGCCAGCGGATGCTGATATTGCTCTGAGTGGTTATGAGGATCCATCAGCTAATCTGGAAACATTGAAAACAGCTTCACCAGAGGAATATGTTAAAGCTAAAAAAGCTGTCGATGACGTATTTAAAGCGACTAAAATCATTTTACCCCCAAGTGCCGCAGTCGCGGGTGCCTATGCGGCAACCGATGCCAGTCGGGGGGTATGGAAAGCGCCAGCCAATGTCGCATTAAATAATGCGAAACCTGTTGAGGTCATTACCGACAACGATCAAAGCACGATGAATAAAGTGGGTATTAATGTCATTCGTCACTTTACTGGCAAAGGCACACTGATTTGGGGCGCACGAACCCTGAAAGATGATGATAACTGGCGCTATATTCCGGTACGGCGTTTATTTAATGCAGCAGAACGGGATATCAAACAGGCAATGCGATTTGCTGTTTTTGAACCCAATAGCCAACCAACCTGGGAGCGGGTGCGGTCAGCCATTGACAACTATCTCCATCAACTCTGGCAACAAGGGGCGCTGGTCGGCAGTAGTCCCCAAGAAGCCTATTTTGTCCAAATTGGCCTAGGTGTCACTATATCCGACGACGATATTAAGCAGGGAAAAATGATCGTCAAAGTGGGTATGGCGGCAGTACGTCCGGCTGAATTTATCATCCTGAAATTTTCGCAAAAAGTAGCACAGTAATCATACTGAGGCGCGGTTTGCCGCGCCTGTTTTGTTGAGGAAACGACAATGGCGATTAAACAGCCGGGTGTCATAGTAACGGAAAACCTGATATCCCAGAAGCAGGATGATGCATTTATCGGTGTACCGGTTTTTATTGGTTGTATTCAACCTGCTAAAAACAACCACATCAGTGATAGAACCGCCGTAAAAATAAATAGCCTGACCAATTTTACCCTGAAATTTAGAGAGTCAGGATTAATGTACTACTCCGTGCGCCACTTTTTTGAAAATGGGGGTCAGCAAGCTTATGTCCTGCCACTGGGGCCTGATGAGCAATTAAAAGATTTTCAGTCATTGATCACTACGCTACAACAGGAATGGATTAAACAGGCTATTGCCGCAGAGAGTACTATCACACTGATTGTGGTCCCTGATATTGTCCGCTTTAATCAGGAGGGGGAGTTTGGCGCCACCGTAGATCTTTGGTTACAGTTCTGGCAGTCAGTGTTTGATCTTTGTAAAAGTCGGCGTGGCATCATGGGATTGCTGGATGCTCCTGATAACCCAGCATTGGCTGCTAAATGTTTAGCGCAATTTTCTTCAAATGATCGGCAATGGGGAGCGGTATACTGGCCGGGACTGAAAAGTGCATACCAAGAAAGTGGTGAACATATCATCCTTTCGCCTACTGCGGCGGTCGCTGCTATCATCCAGAATCACGATAATCAGAAAGGCATATGGACCGCCCCTGCTAATGTGGTTTTAGCCAAAGTGGTTAGCCCGATACGCTCTTTTATTGAAGCTGATGCACTCTTTAATCGGGATGACGACATCCCGCTGAATCTGATTCGCAGTTTTCCTGGCAAAGGGATTAAAATCTGGGGATGTCGAACCTTGGACAACACACTTGATTCCCCTTGGCGCTATATCCAAATTCGCCGCCTGGTCTCCTATATTGAAGCTCATATAACCCGACTGGGCCGGGCCTTTGTTTTCGAACCCAATAATCCGATCACTTGGATGAAACTTAAGGGCCAAACCTACAACTGGCTGCATCAGTTATGGTTAAAAGGTGGACTGTCAGGTACCCAGGAAGAGCGGGCATTTGACATATTACTCGGTGTTGACGAGTCAATGAGTGAAGCGGATGTGCTGGCCGGGAAAATGATCATGAAAATCAAACTGGCTCTGCTCATTCCGGCGGAATTTATTGAGCTGAACTTAACGTTTGATACTCGTACCGGCGCAACCCGATTAAATTAATAAACAGAGGCAAAATATGCATAACCTCTACACCCCGTCAGTATCACACCGTTTTATCGCCAGTTTTCTTTTTAATAATATTCCCAGCCCATTTGATATTGCCTTTCAGCAGATATCAGGTCTCAGCCGTGAATTGCAAACGACTCAACACAATCAAGGCGGGGAAAATGCCAGAAATGTCTGGCTGGCCGATAAGATCCAACACGGTAGTTTGGTGTTGGAACGTGGTGTTATGACAGTGACACCGCTCACTCTGATATTTGATCATGTCTTGCGCGGAGAAAAGGCGATTTATGCCGATGTGGTCATTATGTTGCTGAATGAAAATTTTTTACCCGTGGCGAGTTGGACAATCAGTAATGCGTTACCGGTTCGTTGGTCTACCGGTAACTTTGATGCCAATAGCAATGCTGTTTTGGTGAATTCTCTGGAGTTACGTTATCAAGATATACTCTGGTTAGGAGTGAAAGCATGACTGTAGAAATTAAGGAACTGATTATTCAGGCTAAAGTTACCGATTCTGCGAGTGATTTATCATCTCCGCGAACATTAGTGCAGGAAGCGTTGGACGACGCTCGCCTGATTGAGAGGATAAAGCATGAGGTGTTAGAGGCACTACGGGAAACAGGAGGCCATTATGAGCTTAATTGAACGTAGTCTGTCCAAACTCACGCTGACGGCTTTTAAAGATCGGGAAGGTAAAACCTTGGTAGGCAGTTTACAGATGATGTATAACCCTGATGCTATCCAACTGGATTATCAAGCCAGTTATAAAAAGGGTGAAAGTATTACCAGTACCCACCAAAGCAACCACTATGTGTCATCTCAACCTGCTGGCTTGTCATTAGATCTGTTGTTTGATGCATCCATGCCCGGCAACACTACGCCGATAGAAACCCAACTGGCGATCCTGAAAACGCTCTGTGCCATTGATGCTGGTACCAAAGTCTCTCACTTTCTTAAAATCAAGTGGGGGAAAATGCGCTGGGAAAACAAAGGCTATTTTGCCTGCCGGGCCACCGGTCTCAGCATTCATTACACCTTGTTTGACCGGGACGCTACCCCGTTGCGGGCCACTGCCACCTTATCTCTGGTGGCGGATGAGAGCTTTGTTATTCAGACTACCGAGCAACAGTTAAGGTCACCGCCGGTTACTGCGGTTAACGTAACCGATATGCTCTCCCTGCCATTGATTGCACTGGGCGCTGGCGCTTCTCTCGCAGGGGGGATCGATTATCTCTCCCTTGCCTGGCAAAACGGTCTGGATAATCTTGATGATTTTACTCCGGGACAAACGCTACAAGCACGGAGGGAGGTATGAAGATACCCACAATAGCGATTAAGATAGGCGGCAAGGTACTCAATCAGTTTACTGTCATCAGTTTGTCAGTAAATTATTCTATCAATGGCATTCCTTCGGCTAACATCACTCTGGGTATCATCGGTGATACCAGCCATATTTTTGATGCCAAGGCGCAGGCTGAACTGGCAAGTTGTCGTCCGAATCATGAGCTTATTGTGCAGATCCAAAAAAATGTGTTGTTTAAAGGGATCATCGTTCGGCAGACCTTGGGGCTTAAAGGTCAGGACAGTCTGATGATTCTGACGGCAAAACATCCACTGCAAAAATTAACGCATAGTTTCCACTCGCAACTATTCAGTAAACAGAGCGATGAGGCGATTATCAAGAAGCTATTCAGTCAGGCTGGTGTGCCCGTCGCGATAAAACAAGCGCCTCAGCTTAAGACGGTGCATGAACAGATGGTGCAGTTTCGCTGTAATGACTGGACTTTTCTAAAAAGCCGGCTTAGTGCTACCAATACTTGGCTACTCCCCGGCAATGACGCCAATACGTTGGTAACGCCGGAATCACTGAATCAATCAACTGTACATACCCTTCGTCAGCGCGGCAACCACCAGGACGTGGTGCTGTTTGAAGCTAATCTACAATGGGATAATCAGCGCAGCCCCAAAACGATAAGTGTACAGTCTTGGGATATTACCCAACAAAAGCTGTCTCAGGCGATTCAGGCAAAGAACAGCGGGTTTGGTCGCGGTCAGCTTGCTGCGGACATTCTGAAACCGCTTACCGGCCAAGAGTGGCAATGGATTTTCAGCTACCCATTGGATAATGAACAAACCAAGCAGTTTGCTCAAGGCATCATAGGCAACCGACGAAGCCATAATATATCCGGTAATTTTGAGGTTGAAGGTGATGATCGCTATAAACCGGGTGATGTTTTGGCATTAACTGGCTTTGGTCAGGGGATGGATGGTCAGGCGATTATTACCGGTGTAAAGCAGACTATCACTCAGCGGCAAGGCTGGCGTACCCGGTTAACTTTAGGTATGCAATCAGATGTAGAACACGTTGTGCCTCAGGTTAAAGAGCTGCATATCGGGATCGTAGAAAAATACCACCAAGACAGCCAATCGCTGGGCCGTATTCCGGTCAAAATACCGGCTTTAAACTTAACCAACGGCACTCTTTTTGCCCGCTTAAGTAAACCTTATGCCAGCCATGAAAGTGGATTTTGTTTCTACCCGGAACCGGGGGATGAGGTGATTATCGGTTTCTTTGAATGTGACCCCCGTTTTCCGGTGATATTAGGATCTATGCACAACCCTAAAAATAAACCGCCGTTGGAACCGAGTGAAAAAAATCTGGTGAAAACGTTAGTGATTAAGCAAGGAGAGAATCAGCAAGCACTCATATTCGATAATAAAGATAAGACGCTCGCATTTAATAGTGGAAAAAATACATTATCTTTGCAACAGGATAAAGATATCACCATCAGTTCCGCTAAAAATCTCATCACTCATGCACAGGAAATTAATCTCCAGGCCGATAAATCCCTGTCAGCCGCTGGAAAATCTGGGGTTGATATTAAAGGGGCAAAAATTAATTTAACACAATAATAGGGTAGTGAGATGGCAGATAAAATATTAGCTGATATTTATGGTCGGGGTTGGGCATTTCCGCCTCAATTTTCTATTAAAGATAATGCGCATTCTGAAACACAATCTGGCGTAATAATGGCGGAAGGAGCAGAGCATGTCCGCCAGAATATGAAAATTCTTTTTTTAACTGAACCTGGTGAACGGATTATGCGTGAAGATTACGGTTGCGGCTTAAATGATTATATGTTTGAAAATATCAGTGACGAATTGATGGCACGGATTCAAACGCGTATTGAAGAACGCGTATTACGTTATGAACCCCGTGCAGCAGTGACTGAAATTCAGGTGAGTCAGGGAGCAGATTTGCTTAATACCTTACATGTTCAGGTGACTTATGCCCTAAGGGGCAGCGAAATCAGCCAACAAATTGAAGGTATTCTTGAGATTGGTGAAGGGCCGATACGGGTGATCTTATGAGTAAACAACTGGTTATTGATGGCGACATCCTGCTATTCGAACCCTTGTTCGGCAACCGGCAGGTCATCATTTTGGGGTTGGCAACCATCAGGGGCAGTGGGCACGTGCAAATCCGGGGAAAAAAGATCGTGATTGTGGGAGATGAAAAAAAGGTACAGTTTCAAGCGCAGTATATTACCCCGAGTCACCCGATACCCGGCATGGGCATGGTCACCATTGCTCAATTGGATACCAGCCAGCAGGTAAACTTTTGCCGTAGCCCTGTCACGATGATTGTTGTTGGGCAGCAATTTATTGCCCGTTTTACGCCGTCACAACCGGCAAATAATCCATCGACCGGACCGGATGTAACAGTCCCAAGTATGGGAAAAGGCCGTTTTATTGCCAGTCAGTATACTGTCAGTGCCGGGTAGATAACCTCGCTAATCTTATTTTTAAATAACAACGATCTCCTGAAAACATATTAAGGTTATATTCAAATAACAGGTGGTATAAATATGGGACAGACCGGATTAACGAATAAACTTGCCGCTATCGTATCGGATACTGATTTTAAACTTGATGAAAGAAGTACACTGGATATTTTAAACTGGCTTAAAGAATACGCTGAAAAAATCCCTTTCGATCAAGAGAAAAAACAGTTCTGGAGTAGCTTCTATTTTTTTCAGAAAAATAACCCTCAGGAATTAGCGAATATTTACCAGAATGCGAATAAAGCAAATGGTCTTTTACCCGCTCATCAGGCTTTTTTACTGGCTTTTTTAAAACTATTAGAAACGACTAAAGCATTATTTAATACCTTTCCGGCTCGGCATCGAAATCTTTATTATCGGGAATTATTGGGCTTGAAACCGAGAGATGCTCAGGCGGATCAGGTGGCGATAGGTATTACCCTGAATTCGGATCGTATTGAATATCTTGTTCCTAAAGGAACCCGCTTTGATGCCGGACATGATAGTGCGGGAAATCCGTTACAGTATGTGTCCGAGTCGAATGTATTGGCAAATCAAGGGGAACTGACCGACTTACGTTGGTGTCGGAAAGAGGGTGATGGCTGGAAATCGGCAATACCATTAAATCTTGCAGATAACATTGTATTCCCTGAAAACGGTATTCAACTTTTTAGCCCAAAGCTTAATGGTGTTCCGGTTCTTTACGGCTATCTGATCACTTCGCCGCTATTTGCGATGCTGGCAGGAGAAAGAAGTATTAAAATAACACTGGCAGACAAGTGGGCAGGTAATGATTGTCACGTCACCGCTAAGATTAGCTCGGGAGATCACTGGCTTTCTCTGTCTGTAAAAAAAGAAAAAGATACCGATGATCTGATGCTTTGCTTATCAGCTAATGATGATCCTATCACTCCTCCTGACAACCTTGATGGAATGACATTTGATGCACCGGTTGTACCAGTGCTTAAATTGGGCACTGCTCAGGGACCTGTGCTGCCCAAGATTAAAGATATTGAGATCAGCATTAACGGCAACCGTAATGTGCACTATGCCTCTGACGGCGGTATTGAACAGACGGATACAGCCAGCTTTCCCTTTGGTCAATTGCCATCGTTAGGTGCTGGTTTTAATTTGGTTGCCCCGGAATGGTATGGCACTGAAAGTGCAACACTCACGATGACTCCTCAATGGGTTGGCTTGCCCAAAGAGGGTTTTAAAGAGTGGTATAAGGAGGTTAAGAAGAATGAAGAGGGCCAAGAACTCTGCCCTGTTTATAGGATTACTGCAAATGATGCATTTAAAGCACAGGGTTACTTAGTCACTCCTCAGAAGAGAGAAAAGCTTAATGAGGTGCAGTCATTATTCAGTGGAGATAAAGAACCACAAGGACAAAGCCTGAAATTTACCTTACCGGCAATGAATTACCCTCTTGCAGACAGCCCAAAGCCTAATGACTGGCCTGCGTCAATACGCCTAGAACTGGTCGAGCAGGATTTTATGCATACCCAATATTGGCAAGATCCTACCGGTAAGAATTTGCCCTATACGCCACAAATCAGTGCGTTGCAGATTCAATTCAACGCTAAAGCTAAGCCTGAGCAATTTACTGTTTATCCTCTGACGCCTTTTGGCCGGGGCGAGGCAGCAACAGAAACGCCGGCACTTGCCAATGAAGCATTTTATTTAGGCTTTACGGGGATACTACCGGGGCAAACGTTATCTCTCTATTGGCATCTAAAAGGCATTAAAGCACTCACTTTATCCTGGTCTTATCTCGACAAGAGCAATACCTGGAGTAAGTTGGATAAATTAGTTGACGATCGAACTCGTAACTTGTTTGACCGGGGGATCTGGCGCACTTTATTGCCACAGGATGCTTCAAATCAAGCAGCTTTGATGCCGACGGGGCGGTACTGGCTCAAAGCAGAGATAACTGATAAGAATAAGACTGATCCTCAGGATTACCCTGGAATTAAGGGCCTGTTGTATAACGCTACCACGGCAACTTTAGCCAACGCAGAAACTGTTGAGCAGGATCATTTTATTAACGGATTGGCCGCTGGCAGCATTAAACAACCTGTAAACACGGTTGTTGCCATTAGCAACGTCACCCAACCTTGGCCTTCCTGGAACGGTCGCCCCCGGGAAACGGAGCAAGACTTCTTAAAACGAATTCCTGTCCGGCTCTCCCACCGTAATCGGGTACTGAGTTGGGGGAACATGGTCACCTTACTAAAAGATCATTTTGTCAGCCTATTTGATGTCAGACACCATTCTGGCGGTAAATTAACCACCATTCCTGCGCCGGGAAAACAACAATTAATTGTTATCCCCGACAACCGTTACAAAGATAATAATGATGCTCTACGTCCAGAGCTGAACCCGGCCCGGTTGGCAGAGATGGTTGAATGGTTAAGTCGATTAAGCAGCCCTTGGGCAACCATTGAAATTAACAATCCTACCTACGTTAACGTCCTGATCAGTTATCAACTGGTGTTTGTCTCGGGTGTTAATCCCGACTATGGCCATCATCAGCTACAACAGGAATTGAGCCGAAACTATATGCCGTGGGGAGAAAATCCGGCTATCGGTGTAACAACCGGTAACTGCATTGATTACTACCAGTTATTAGCCACGATCCAGCAATTCTCTTTGGTTGAACGGGTCATGGGCTTAACCTTGGAAAAATATGGAAAGCAGGCAGGTGCAGTGGGTGAAAGTATTTGGGCTGATGATAATGAAGTATTGATTTTAGTCTGGTCAAAAGAAAAGTTCGATAAGGAGTTAGCACATGAGTAATCAGGATGCTTTGTTTTCCATCGTCAAAGATGATATTGCCTTTGATACCTTACTTAACCAGGCAAAGGCTGTTATTGAACAACACTCCGGTAACTGCTGGAGTGATATGGGTGAAAGTGATCCCGGTGTCACCTTATTGGAAGCTTGTTGTTATGGTGCGTCAGATTTAGCTTACCGCCACTCATTACCACTCAAGGATCTGCTGACGCCCAGTAAAGCGGAACAGACACCCGGCGATGGTATTTTTCCCAAGGAGTTTGGCCCGCAACAAATGCTGACTTGCGGCCCCATTACTGCTGAGGATTATCGTCGGGCATTGCTGGATTTGCATAGTGACGATACAGTTAATGGTTACTTTTTATTTAATGATGTATTACTGATATGTGAACCAGAAGATAAGCGCTATACATACTGGTATAGCAAAACGGAACGAAAATACAGTTTTCAAATGCCAAAATCAGAGGGTGAACAGTTAACATTAAGAGGAAATTATTGGCTTTATTTACTCCCGAGTCGGGGAAGTGAGGATAATAAAACGTTGTCTGAGGATAGATTGAAAGCATTTCTGAAAGATAATCGTAATTTGGGAGAATGGGTTAGTAAGGTTATTTGGTTAAAACCCGTTGATTTACCATTGAAGATTGATATTCAGCTTGCTAATGACGTTAAAGATATTGCTGACATATTTGCGCAAATTTATATGATGGCGGAACAAACTGTACTTGAAAAGCCATTGCGTTATACCACTCAAGAAATGAAAGAAATGGGTTACAGTAATGAAGACATATTTGATGGCCCTTATTTACACCACGGCTGGATACCTAAATTACCGCCAATCAGAGACTATGACGCTTCTATGGTATTAAATTTAAGCCCCTTGGTTAACCGATTATTGGCTATTAAAGGTATTCAAGGCGTTACCCGGCTGGAATTAGATAAGTATGATGCTGGCATTATTTCTCCGCTATCGGGTGATAATTGGTCTTGGAAAATTGTTAAAGGGTATTATCCCAGGCTATGGAGCAGTGACCCCTTAGAATTGATTACCTCATCAGACAGCCCACTCACCATTACCGCCAAAGGTGGCGTTAATGTTACCGTATCTAAACAAGATATAGAGAAAAAGGTCATGACGGAGCCTCTATTTAATACACATCCAGAATTATTGAATTGGGGCAGGCATCGTAAAGCCCTGGATTACTATCCGGTGAGTAATAAATTACCTGCCTGCTATGGATTGCAAACTCATAAACATACCCTACAACAAGTGCAGTTACACCAATTTATACTGCCTTTTGAACAAATGTTAGCTAACAGCTGCGCCGAACTCGCTTTATTGCCAAAACTATTGGCTTTTAAACAACGAGGAAATACGGTATATGGTGCACAATGGCCTTTTAAGGAGAATACAGTCAGTCATAAAGTCCATCAAAATATAGAATCTGATTTAACAGAAAAGCTTCATAATGATTCATATATCTCTCATAAAGGTATTCTTCAGGAGAGAAACTATGCAAAAGAGCTGGCTATCCTTGAATATCTGTTAGGCTATTTTGGTACTCATCGAGCAGCCAGACCACTTATCCTCAGCCAACAGGATTTTCTGTCCACTCAGCGCGATTATTTGGCTCAACAGCCAGAGTTGGCCTATCAGCGTAATAATATTCGGATTGATAAAGTATCAGCGCTGCAAAAACGGATTGCGGCCCGGCTGGGTTTGGGGAAAAAATGTTTCAATGAAACCCCGGATCTGGCTGACCTTCCTTTTTACTTGATTGAGCACCGTCGGCTCTTACCCGTAAAACCTGATGTGGCATTTGACAGTGAACAAACACCTGATGGATTGGAAATTAAAAGTCATCCTGATTCTAAAAGTCATCACTTAATTATCACCCAGCAAAGTGCAGCAGGGCGGTTATTGCATGGACAGATGATTGATCTGATTATCAAAGGCGATAATGAATTCACGTTGCGGGGCCAAGTGATCACTGAGATTACAGAGAAATCATTTTATCTTGACACCCGTAACAGCGTTGTTTTGGAGTACCGGTTGAACGAAGTGCAGCAGGCATTTACGGATGGCAATCTGCGTTGGTGTGATAGCCCGGTGTGGTTGGAGGATATGGATTATCAACTGGTTTATGCTGATGATGCAGATCAAAATGGTGATGAAGATGAACGTTGGATCACTTCCAGCCCTCAAAGCCCCTTTCCTGCTATGATCAAAGAAGGTGACGAAATCACGTTAAAATATAAAATTACTTCCTATGAACCAGTCAAAAAAATATCAGCTAACACGAAATCCCCATCTGACTATATGCTTAAAGCTTCGGTAAAAAAATTCGATCGTATTAAGGGTAAAATATTAATTACACGCAATAAAGACACCAAGGTTGCTTTCCCACAAAGGGAAAATGCATGGCGTTATCGCTGGTATTTCTCCAGTGCAGAATATGCTCATACTGATCGTTTTTCATTTGTCGTCAGCGTAGTGATTAATCGTCAGTTAATTGAGAATAAAAATGTTGATCCTCACAAACTGGAATCGTGGGTAAAAACCGAGATTTTGGCTGAATTTCCTGCTCATGTTTCCATGATTATTCACTGGTTATCCCCAGAACATTTCAGGAATTTTTCCAGCACTTATAAGCGTTGGCAAAATAATGGTACTCCTTTAGGGGATGAAGCATACCATATTTTAGAAATGTTAACGCTGGGACGTCTGCCTTCTGCATTAACTGGCATAGGGAATATGAGAATTGCCACTAAAGAACAGAAAACTGAGGTCATGGGTAAATCTGAAACAGAATGGCATTCTGAATTCATTGAGAGTAATCAATTACTATATATACCGAAAGTTCAAGAAAATATTCATCGTAGTAAAGAGAATGGAAGAAATCCATTAGTTGAAAATTCTCAATTTCAGTCTGGGGATAATAAAGACAGAGATTAATTTATCTATAGGTAAAAAGCGGATTAATATAGTATTACAATAAAAGATACTTGTTGTACTATTAAATTCGTTATCTTTAATTATTACTATGTCATTATGCAGTCATAATTTTAGGATGTTAGCAATAGAATAGACTAATATATAAGGTGATAAAAATGGAAAAGAAAAATAATATATCTAATTCAGAACTTAGTTCAGAAAATAATAATAACAAGGCAGATCTCTCAGCAGATGATTTAAAAAAACGCTTTAAAGCAGGTAGCATTCCATTACAAATTGATTATGAACACTTAATTGATATTGCTGATATTGGTCGCAAAGCAACCGGGCAAGCACCGAAACAGAATGGACCAGGAGCAGGATTGAAACTGGATGATAATGGTACACTTAATTTAAAAATAGGCACTATCACCAATAAAGACTTTTCTCCCTTAATGTTAAAAGAGGATATTTTGTCTGTAGACCTTGGTAGTGGTCTGATTAATGAGAACAATGGGATATGTGTTGGTCAAGGCCATGGCATTGTTGTAAATACAGATAATGTGGCTGTTAAAGCTGCCAACGGTATTACCGTTGGTGAAAAAGGGGTGGAGGTTAAGGCTAAGAATAATGGCAGTATTTCCGTTGACTCAGATGGCATAGCTGTTAAGTGTTGGAAAGGGGGTGGGATTGTAGTAACTGATAATACGGGTCTTTATTTAAAATTGGAGGGAGGAGATGGAAGTAACGCTTGGAGTGGTGTAAGTGGTTTGAGTTTGAGTGAGAGTGGTGTAAAAGTTAAAGCTGGTAATGGTATTAAGGTTGATGGTGATGGTGTAAAAGTTAAAGCTGGTAATGGTATTAAGGTTGATGATAAAGGTGTCAGTATTGATCCTGACAAAGTACTCCCCAGAGGAATGATTGTGATGTTTTCTGGCAATAGTGCCCCTACAGGTTGGGCATTTTGTGATGGAGGAACTTATAATGGAATTACAGTGCCAGATTTAAGAAGTCGTTTTATAATGTGTGGTGAAACTATTTCTGAGACAGGGCAAAGTAGTAGTAAAGCCAGTAGTAATGGCAATGGAAAAAATTTTTCCAGAAATACAACATCAACTACAGTTTCAGTAAATGTTACTGTGCAAAACAAGACATTAACAGAATCACAAATACCAAAACATAAGCATATCGGGGGCCTTCCCTATATTGAAACTCTGGGATTTGCATACGATCATACGAATATAGGATCAACAAAATACCAAATAAATAATACCGCCTCCTCTTCCCTATGGCACCCAGAAGCACATGGAGATGATCATCATCCATATACTTCAGAAGTGGGTGGTGGGCAAGGACATGATCATGAGGCAACAGCATCATCCCCTTCACATACTCACAGTGTTGATGTAGTTCCGCCTTATTATATTCTTGCTTTTATTATGAAACTTTAGTTCCATTCAACACAGACAAACTTGAATCATCTATTATTCTCTAATTATAAAGGACATATTAATATGATTTCAGAGCCAAATCTGTTGCGTCGAATTACCATTACTATTGAGGCTAATAATCAACAGGAAGCTAAAAAAATATTTCATGGCTCTCTACTGAATCAAGTCAATATATATAATTTATTCGATTTATACTTTAATGAATATACTATTAACAGAAATATATATTTAGAAACATTATCCCTAAATCTTGGTGAAATCGAGTTGCATGATTTCAATTCAGTGTTTCCGATTCGGCTTAACGCTGCTCTAAGTAAAGCATTGGATCAATATCAGACGAATAATAAGGTGAAAATTCTTACAGAAGATCCAATAATACCCGAAAGTACTTGTAAGCCCTCTTTATTACATAGTAGTTCTTTGTCCAATATCGAGGAATTTATTCAGTATTTATATCAAAAAAGTTCTCAGTTAAATCCTGAAAAGGGAATGGAGAATAATAGAAATATTGATATTAATGTCTATATATTAATTAAACAATTAATGAAAATAGGGAAAAAATTAACATTATTACTGGCAAAAAGCTGTCTATCTGAACACAGCTTGCAGCGGCTTTTATCAATCAATCAATCTGCTTTATTAACCGCTATTAATCGCAAGTTATCAGAGGATACTGATATATTTCAGCATCAAGGAAAGGCGGTTTATTCCTGGCAACTGGTATTGAATGCATTGGGATATATACATCGGCATGATATGCAGGAAATACCTAAACCAGATGTGAAAGTGATATTATATATCACGGCTGAACTTGAAAGCAGCATACTTGATGTTGTGTCTATTATTACGTTATTTCGCCAGAATATAGCAACTGAGAATGCCTTATTAAATGAATGGTTGAAGCCACTTTGGCAAATAGAATTGATTCCACAACTTTGTAAAAAACACCTCTCTGTTCAGGAATGTGAAAATTTAGTTAATCGTTTTGGTTGTGAAAACCAGAGTTTTAGAGAACAAGCTCTACGGAAAATAACCGAAGTTGATCCATTATTAACTGAATTATTACAGGCACTGGAGACAAAGCCTCGGCAACATCTACCACTATTAAATCAGCATCAATGTTCATTAATAGCCACAGCGATTCAAAAAGGAGAGGTCAAAGCTCAAAATATTCTCCAGCTATTTCAACATCCAGCGTTATATAACAGAGCAGGTACAATTTGGTTAGTACCGCTATGGCAATTAGTTCCTGTTTCACAGGTATGTAAGAAACATCTTTCTGCTAAAGAATACCAAGATCTTTCGCAACGTTTTATTCTAAATGATGCAGATAAAAAATTAATTACCGAGGATCGACAAGCATTATTGACATTGGATAACCTAAGCATTACAGGTAATCACTGTAACCAACCACGAATTATCAATAGATCACACGTTGACCGGGTTTTATTGACTAAACAAATTTTTCCGTGTCAGGTCAATAATGCTGGAATATTGGTTTTATGGCCGATGTTACCTGCGTTATTTAATCAGCTTGGTTTGCTTGATGCACAGAAATTTATCCACCGTCAGGCTCAGTTCAATGCTGTGGGTTTCCTTGATTACCTGATTTGGGGAAACGAAGAAGTACAAACAGAACAAAAGATCTTGAATAATATCCTGTGTGGGTTAATGGCTGACGAATTTATTGAATTAGCGCCTCTTGAACCAGAAAAACAGTTAATAATAGAACAATGGCTGGATGCTGTTATCAGTCAATTTCCTACTTGGAAAAAATTAAGCCGTAATGATGCGCGCCAACTGTTTTTACAACGACCGGGTGAATTGTTGATAGATGATCAGGAAATAAAAATCAAAGTACAGCATCAACCATTTGATTTATTATTAACCGACTGGCCGTGGCCATTAAATATGGCAAAACTTCCCTGGCTAAAGTGCCCTTTACAGATTGACTGGCAAAATATTTAAAAGGTTTATATGAACTCTTTACTTAAAAAGAATCACTGTATGGTGGCTGAATTATGCTGGATTTATCCCCATCTGGAACGTATTGATTTGTGGTTACAGCATTACTATTATCAAAACAGAGATAAATACGATTCCTTACCAGAGAGTTTTTTACTCACCGAAGATGAAATAAAACAACGTCTGGTGACACCATTAGGTATTCCTCATTGGATAATTAAAGAGGATGATATTGTTAACCTGGCTGAAATCGAAGAAAACCCATCTTTTGATATATTATCCTTATTGGTTGAACGTTTTGAACTCACTGAATTTGAGCGTGATGCTTTATTATTAGGTTTATTACCCCATTTCGACAACCGTTATCATGCGTTATTTGCTGCTTTGCATGGTAACAGTAAGAAACAGTGGCCGAGTTTTGCTTTAGCGATTGAATTATTTAGTGAACGTCAAAGTGATCGGCAATTACTGCAAAACAGCTTCTTACCGCAAACACCGTTAATTCGTAACCACTTATTACGGCTCAGTAACTATGAGGAACCTATTTGGCTACAAACGCAGTTTTTAACTCACAGCGCTGTCTGGCATTTTCTATCAGGACAGAGGGTTATTCTACCACCATTGATAACTTGTGCTTACTGGAATACTCCGGCTTCACAAACTTGGTATCCATCAGCTCTTTATTATTCACTTGAAAAGATATTATTGAATGAAACGCATGAAATACGTCCGCTGGTAATATTAAAAGGAAAAGAGGGGAGTGACAGAGAATTAGCCGTGAGTCATATTATGGCATTTCATGGTATCAGTACTTTAACCCTTAATTTAGCCTGCCTCCCAGACGAAGAGAACTTAACTGCAATATCTAACTTACTAATAGATGCAATACGGGAAGCCCGGTTACACGATGCCTGTTTATTAATTCGCAATTTTTCTTTACTGGCAGAGGAAAAGAAAATATTGAATAGCGAGTTATCTGCTTTACTGAATCAGCCAAAATTACGTGTAGTGTGTTTGATAGAGCCGCGAGACTCATTAGTGTGGATTAAACATTTGCCTATGGTGCAAATCGATATGCCGATAACAACACTGATAGAGAAAAAAATCATGCTGGAAAAAAGCTTACCAAGTCATGCCGCAGATGAAATTAATATTACTCAATTATGTCAGCGTTTTTCATTTACAGCGGAAACCTTGCCGTTAATCCTTAAAGAAGCTTGTCAATACCAAATACTTCGACAATCGGAAGGCCAATTGGAAGAAATCGATCTGCGTCAGGCATTAAGTTTCCGTGCTCAACAGAACTTAGGTAAATTAGCGCAGCGGATAACGCCAAAACGCAGTTTTAATGACTTAGTGGTTTCTGATGAATTAATTCAACAATTGAAAGAAATTATTGCCGCTATTAATTATCGTGATCAAATATTAGGTGCGGGTTTTCAGGAGAAAATAAGCTATGGTACAGGTATTAGTGCTTTATTTTATGGTGAATCAGGGACGGGTAAAACGATGGCCGCAGAGATTATTGCCGGGCATTTGGGGGTTGATCTGATTAAGGTCGATCTTTCTACGGTGGTGAATAAATATATTGGTGAAACTGAAAAAAATATTTCCCGCATTTTCGATCTGGCCGAAGCGGATTCTGGTGTTCTGTTTTTTGATGAAGCCGATGCCTTATTTGGCAAACGCAGTGAAACCAAAGATGCCCAGGACAGACATGCTAATATTGAGGTTTCTTATCTGTTACAACGGCTGGAGGATTATCCGGGATTAGTTATTTTAGCCACCAATAATCGTAGCCATCTGGATAGCGCGTTTAATCGCCGTTTTAGCTTTATTACCCATTTTACTTATCCTGATGAAGAGCTACGTAAAAAAATGTGGCGGGCAATTTGGCCTGAACAATTGAGATTATCGGATGAGATTAATTTTGAACATTTGGCTAAACGTGCCGATATAACCGGCGCTAATATCAGGAATATTGCTTTATTATCATCAATGTTGGCAGTAAATGATAATAATGAACAAATTGAAAATAAATATATCGAGCGAGCAATTATACTTGAATTGAATAAAATTGGGCGATTGGTTTTTTAAATATTTGTTAATTTTGGAGTCGATATGGAAAATATCATTGATCCTGATAATGCTATTGTGGAAGTTAATAATGCATTAAAAGATATTCTATTTCAGTATTTAACGAATATTGATATTCGTTTTGATCTGCCAGAAATGGATTTAATTCCATCGAAGCCGACAATAAGTGTATTTCTTTATGATATACATGAAGATTTACAATTACGTTCTGCTGAACCAAGGCGTTATAACCCTGCAACTAATTTATTATTACCAGGATGGGTAAATATTAATTATAATTATTTAATTACCTACTGGCATTCGAGTAAACCATCAAGTGATGGTTGTAGTCCAGATAGTCAGCCCGATAATCAGGCTGCAAAAATAATGACTGGTGTTTTGAACGCGTTGATTAATAATCGTCAATTATCTAAAATTCCCGGCGCATATACCAGAGTGATCCCACCGCAGGAAAATTTAAATAGCTTGGGTAACTTTTGGCAGGCTCTCGGTAACCGTCCACGCTTGTCTTTATTGTATTCAGTTACAGCACCTGTAAAACTTCAAGATGTTATAAATATGGTAGAACCGGTTAGAGAGATTTCCCATTCTGTGGTTCAAAAATCAAATTTGATTAGCACGCAAATAAATCAAGCTTTGTCGGAAAAATTATGCGTTGATTTAGGTGGTACAGAAGATGTACGTTTTGCTCTTGCTAAAGTGAATCTGAAAACTGAATTTACCACAGAGGGTAATGAAAATCGGGAAAATGAGAAAATTATTCTTAAGGTTTCTGGTATTACTTATTCGGATTATTTATCTAAAATAAAAAATATTATTTTAGCATGGAAAAATAGTCAAGATGCCGTAGTTAGTGTAAATGGTATAGGTATCTTTATTGCTAAAGAAAATTCTGATAAGTTAATTGGAATCTAAAATTATGGTTTAACTATCTCACCCATTTATCTTGCAATATTCTTCACTATCTGATTTGTCAGAAAGTGTTTGATTTATTTTGGATAATAAAAAAAAGATAGATAATATGGTTCAAAAAGAAAACAAAGGTATAAATATAGCGGTATTATAGAAAGATATTTAGATTAAATGCATTATTCAGGATAATGAGAAAATCATTAAGAGTTATTATTTATTTAAATGTTTGAAATTGAATTGTTAAATCGATTTGATGATAATTTTAAATGTAACAAGTTCAGCTATTATAGAGGATTTATAAATGTTCAAAAATGATGTTTATGAAAAAACAGTTAAATCTGGCAAAGGTAAAACTTCAGATGGAATGCTATTGGATGCATTATATCTGGATATCCCTAATGCTAGAGCCGTCATGTCTGCTTATAAGAAAAAGACGCCTAATTTACCTGACTTTGAGGGCCAATGGAACGAAAACGTACGCTAAGAAGATAATTCATTGTTTGTACTGAAATTTAATGACCTCAGTTCTCCCTTCAGAATATCCTCCGGTAGCGTTTATGACCGGCATTACCCGTTCCGTGCTTTTCAACCGGAGCGGTCTGCTAACAAAAAGGACATTTTACTTCGACGGTTGCCATGATAATTCTCCAGAAAAATGCTAGTTATTGAACATTATCAACCTATTGAATAAATTGGAAAAAAATTTACTCCGGCAGCCAGCTCATGCCAAAGATAATGTCGCTGCAAGGGTTTTATTGAAGGTGTAACCAACAAAGCATTTTAAATGCTACTATTAAATGAGGGATCAAACATCTGAGTCACTAACTGTGAATTGAATTAGTTTATACCTGTGCTCATTGAAACTGCTTGATTTTCGCCCAAATGAGGTTCAGGGTATCCGTCATGAAAATATTCATTACCGATGAACAAAAAGCCGAACTTGAACACCTCCATCACACCTGCCGTGATAAGAGAGAGTGTGATCGCATCAAAGCGGTTCTCCTGGCCTCTGAGGGCTGGAGTTCTGTCATGATCGCTCAGGCCCTGCGCCTGCATGAAACGACCGTTAATCGTCATATCAGCGATTACCTTAATCACCGTAAAATCAAGCCCGAAAATGGCGGCTCTCAGAGCCATCTCAGCGAAACACAGACGCAGGAACTTATCGCCTATCTGACCGCGGATCTTCTGCCTACCACACAGGCGGTTATCCGCCTTGTCAAAGAAGCGTGGGATATCCGTTACACCGTTCCCGGCATGAATAAATGGCTGCACCACAAGGGATTCAGTTATAAAAAGCCGACCGGCGTGCCACACAAGTTCAACGCGGAACAGCAGCGGGCCTTTATAGAAACCTACGGGAAACTCAAGCAGGAAGCCGGAAACCATGAGCCCATCCTGTTCATTGATGGCGTCCATCCCACGCAGGGGACGAAACTGGCTTATGGCTGGATGCGTAAAGGTCAGAAAACCGCGGTGAAAACCACGGGAAGCCGTACCCGTCTGAACCTGATGGGGGCCCTTAATCTGGCTGATATTAGTAAAACGGTAGTACGCGAGTATGACCGTATCGACAGTTATCACATCGCCGAGTTTTTCATTGCCATCCGTGAGACCTATCCGGTCAGTCAGAAGGTTCATATTATCCTTGACGGAGCCGGTTACCACCGAAGCAGGCTGGTGAAAGACTGGGCTTATGTGATGAATATTGAGCTTCATTACCTGCCACCGTACAGCCCGAATCTGAACCCGATAGAAAGGCTGTGGAAGGTGATGAATGAACAAGTCAGGAATAACCATTATTTCGCCTCGACGACCTTGTTCAAGCAGGCAATACATCGCTTTTTTACGGAAATATTACCGGAACTGGCCGGGAACCTGTCGTGCCGTATTAATGACAACTTCCAGGTTATGAATCCTGCATCTTCAAGTTAAGCGGGTATATATTTAATAAACCATTACTACGGGGTATTTATGACATATTCATTTGAAAAAAAACCAATGAATTCCAAAAAGAAAGAGCCAGATGACAATAATTTTGAGCATGAAGGCATTCTGGACGCTATAAAAAATGAAAGTTTATATGAAAGACTTCAGCGTATCGGAAAATCACATAGCAGAGAGTTTTATGGTGAAATAAAGCATGACACAAATTTCAATAATATTGAAAAAACAAGGAATGAAAGCATGTTTTCGGTGAGGTTAATTAGAAATCCTGACAGTGTTATCAGTACAGTTAATAAATTGGCTATGAAGTTAAGCGAAGTTATTTCTGTTGCAAAGAAAAATGGTAATGCAGGTGAGGAGCTTATTAAGTTTCTTGAAAAAGACACAGGGAGTGATGGTCAGTACGGAAGAATATACGGGGAAATAGATGGAATCCTTCAAAGTAAGGCATCAACCCCTTTAAATTTCATCCAAAAAATGCTGTTAATTAAATCTTTTGGAGCCTTTTTAATCGATTTTGTTTCAAAAAAACCCGAAAGATATTCGGCGTTACTGCTTGGCAAAAGTGCTGAAAACCTTTCATCTGCGATATCGGAATACAGACCTGACGACTTGTTTAATGTGAGAGGGCGCTCTGGGATTAAATCTGCCGAATACAGGGAGGATAGCGGAATACTTGATAAAACAACTTTTAATGGGATGAGTGATAATGATAAGAACCTCCTGATAATTCCTGGGTTAACGAAAAAACGCCCCTTATTCAGAACATTCACTAACGAAAAAATAAACGATCAAAAAGTTCTATCCAAATTTGTTAACAGAACGTTTAATGCTGATAACCCATTGATAGCATCAATTTCTGGGAGTACATCTTGTATTATGGTTTCTTCATATATTTTAGAGCAAACGATGAGCCAAAATGATAAGTTTAATCTAGCTAAATCTGCGGTTGCTTTTCTTGTCGGGGGGGGCTATCACTCTGCAACCGAGATATTAGATGTTGCATATCCCGGCTTATCATTTGATCAGCTAAGTAAAGGGAATTGAGAGGTCTGATGCTGAGTAGAACGAAAACTCACGCTAAGAGGTTATGGTATCGCAATCCTGTTTAAAAAAACGTTGCGCGTAGGCAAGGAAAGGCTTGAATCGTTATGCTTCGCTCAGTATTTTATAGACCGTAGAACGAGCAATACTGAGCTGACGGGCAATTTCCGTTGCGCCAGTGCCTTTCTGATGAAGCGTCGGCACGACGTTTCTGTCCACGGTACGCCTGCGGCCAAATCGGATGCCTTTCAGCTTCGCTTCCTGTCTGCCCTCATTCGTGCGCTCCAGTATTCTCTGCCGTTCAGCCTGTGCCACAGCCGACAGGATGGTAACCACCTATTACTGGTAAGGTGGAAAGTGCGGGCAATAATTTTTCATCGACATTATCTCGATATAAGAGATCACAAGAATCACCAATATAAATATACCCGTTATCTTTCAAGTTGCCTCTTTGTTGGCTGCACTCGCTCACCCCGGTCACATAGTTCGCTATGCGCCCGGGGATTCGCTCCCTTGCCGTCTCGATGCATCTTGAAATCTATAGGGTATATACAATCAGTAGTGTTAGGAGACGCATCTGTAATGGTTGTATAAAGAAATATGGTAGGTGTGTCTATTTTTTCTGAACTATATATGGTGTGTTATTTATGCATGAGGATTATGTGAGTCACTTCATCGTAAAAGATTTGATCACGCCTCAGGCATTGAGTTTCCTTCTTATTTATTAATTTTTTTATGTTAAGGCCAGATTAATTCGATAAGAGCAATTTTACAGCAGACCTAATAAGAGTTAATTTTCCTTCACCGTTTCAATTATCCAATCTTTGAAAAAACTGACCTTGGTAAACTGTTCTGCTGGTTTTAGGAGTGAACGAGATACCAGCCCAGAAACGATATCATCTTTATTACTTGTTTTAACCATCAATGGCCCTCCTGAGTCCCCACCGCCGACACCTCCATTTTGATTACCAGAACAAATATTTATTGCCGGATCGTAATTTGTATCAGGGTATCCCGGAGGAACTTCGATACATTTCTTATCATCAAGGATATATTCATCGGTTTTCATTAATATATTCGGTGTTGATACACTTTCTGTTTTTCCAAAACCAATAACCGTTAATTCTGTATCAACTGGCAGATCAATAGTTTCATCTATTCCATTGAGTTTTGCAAAAGCATCACTGTTTGCATCTCGGTTGAGCTTAATGAGCGCTATGTCATATTGCCCCCGTTTTCGTGCAAACCATTTTGGATGAATAATAATTTTTTCAATATCAACTTTATCCTTATAAATTGGTGTAGGTTTATACCTTTCTAATCCTACATAGATTGTGGATTTTATATTATCATCTTCAACGCAGTGAGCTGCTGTTAAAACCCAACGTTTATTGATTAATACCGAGCCACAACGGTGCCCTTCAATGTTTCCATTTTTTGTGTTAAGTGCTGAATAAAATGGAAATTCACCCGGTTCCGCAGGTTGACCATTTATTATATCTAATTCTCTGGCGCTGTTTGCCATTAATGAGAATGAGAGCGTGCCGATAAAAACTAGAGTAAAAAGCAATTTTTCTTTCATAATATAATCCTTGTATAATACGATGGCAGAGATAAAATTCCATTGTATACTATATCAATATGGTCTGGCAGAATAACAACTATATGTATATTTATACCTCATTTATAATTAATGGATTTTTCTTATTTGAAATCAAGGAAAATAAACACTTATTATTAAGTAACTTGGTTTTTACAATACGGATAAGTTTTTTTTAACATGAATTCAATTGGGGGATTATATTAGGTAAGGGTAGGGGATTTTTATCTAGTGCTGTTTCGGAAAAATGGATAACAAGAGGATTGGGATAATGTTTTACTGCCAGAGTCAATATTCCGATGACCGAGAGATAAAACTCAGCAGAAAAGTCATTGGATTATTCATGTGTTGATTCGGCCTCTTATGTAAGAGAGGCTGAATTAATATCACTTTATTGAGTGGGTGTTTATAACACCAGATTAAGGATGATCACCCCACACAAGCCAATTACCCAGACAATAGTGGTTGACATTGACCAGACAATCATCTGTTGTTTGACATCTTTAATTCCTATCATTCGGTTAACCACCCAGAATAGGCTGTCATTAAAGTAACTGAAGAATAGCGAACCCATAGCTGCCGCTTGTGCGGCAACCAGCATATTGATCCCCGGAATCTGACTAATAATTGGGGCAGAAATAGAAGCGGCAGTAATCATTGCTACGGTGGCCGAGCCTTGAATTAAGCGAACCAGTGTTGCGATAATAAATGGGATCAACACCGGTATCAGAGGCAAGTTCGCTATGTGCTGTGCCAAAATAGTACCGGTTCCACTTTCGCGCAATACCGCCCCTAATGCACCGCCAGCTCCCGTCACCAGCAAAATAATGCCGGCAGCCTGTAAACCTTCTTCCAGACGATCCATGACTTCATGTTTACTGGCTTTTGGCATCAGGGTATAAACTGCCAGTAATACACTTATTGCCAGGGCAATAACTGGCTCACCAAGGAAATCAAAAGCCTGAAAATATAAGTTGTTTTCCTGCCCGAAGAAAGTTTCGGTGCTCAGTAACAGCCCGTTAATGGCTTTAATGAAGATCAATGTAATAGGAACGATAATCGGCATCAGAGAGAGAAATAGACCGGGCAGGGGTTTATTTACTTTTTCTTCCATATAGCGCTGCTGGATTTCTTTCAGGTCCTCAGTTGCGGCTGTTTCGTCAATTGGCTGAAATTCTGGATATTTTACGGCTAACCATTTGGCATAAAACACGATGCCGATAACACAAGGAACGGCCAAAACCATACCGGCCAGCATCATGGTGCCGATATCTACGCCAAAGATAGCTGCAACACCCAGTGGTCCCGGTGTTGGCGGGACGGCACTGTGGGTAACAATCAATCCACCGGCCAATGCGACGCCAAGCGTCAGCAGATTGCGTTTGCCTTTTTTAGCCAGAGCCTTAGCCAGTGGATAGAGGATAACGAAAGCAGAGTCGACAAAAATCGGAATGCTGACGATATAACCGGTAATCGCTAATGCCCACTCTTCGCGTTTTTTACCTAACCATTTGATAAAGCTGTAGGCTATCTGTTCAGCCGCGCCGGAAACTTCCAGCACTCGTCCCATCATGACACCCAAACCGATAACAATACCAATACTGCCCAGTGTAGAGCCGAAGCCTTTAGTCATGATATCGATGGTATTCGCTGCGGTTAAACCACCCGAGATCCCGGCGATCACCGCTGCAATCAGCATTGCCAGCAAAGCATGAACACGGGTACGCAGTACCAGAAAGATTAGGGTAAATACGGCTATACCCAAACCAATGACCGGAATGTAGCGTTCCATAATTAGCCTCCCTTCTGGGGCGGGTTATTGGCGATAAAAGCCCGGATTGCATCATGGAAAGTGCCATCTGCATGGAAACCCAATGACAGCCCATGGCTGATATCAAAGTTACCCGGCCAACTGGCGACAATGCGGTTAATGTTTTCATCCGGTTCGAAGCGGATCAGATCCACGGTTTTTTGCCCGGCAATTTCTGCCAGTGCGTCAATCATACCCTGAACAGTGACACTGATACCGGGTAAATTGACTGTGCGGGAAAGGCCAAATTTCTCCGCCGGAATTTGAGTGGCATGAATAAAGTTGCGGATCACCGTTTCAGGGCTGGAAATCCATAAGGTGAGATCGCGGGAAACCGGGCAGATGCTGCTTTCTCCATGCAAAGGTTCACGGATAATGCCACTGGCAAAAGAGGATGCGGCTTTGTTTGGTTTTCCGGGGCGAACACTGATTGTCGGCAGGCGGAGTACCCGGCCATCCACATACCCTTTGCGGGAATAGTCGTTAATCAGCAATTCACACATGGCTTTCTGTGTGCCATAGGATGATTGAGGATTAACCGCACTCTGTTCGGTGATAGTCGCCGGTAATTCTCCACCAAATACCGCAAGGGAACTGGTGAAAATCAACTTCAATTTTGGATTTTTGGCCCGTGCGATTGCCAATAAATTTCGGGTAACATCAAAGTTAACTTGCAAACCCAGATCGAAATCATTTTCAGCATGGCTACTGACAATGGCGGCTAAATGAAATAATACGGTACTGTTTTCATCAATCAGCTTTTCCGCCGCATTTGCCTGAGTTAAATCCAGTGCCAGACACTGGACGCGAGGATCATTGACCGGTGAAATAGGGCGTTGAATATCGGTCAGTATTAGCTGATCAAAATTTAACTCATGGTTGTCTTCTAGCAAAGCACGGGCGAGTTGCTGGCCCAGAAAACCTGCGCCACCAGTGATTATCACTTTCATGTGACTCTCCTGTTTAACCAGTATATTGATAGAGATTGTCCGATATTCATGTACATAACGATAAATAAAGTCTCTGCGCTCTGATGGGAGCATATTTTCTCTTGGTTATTTCTGTGCTTTGATCAACCAACCCAGACCGTCTTCAGTGTGGCCGGCGGGGTGATATTCGCAACCCAGCCACCCTTGATAACCCATTTCATCCAGTTTATTAAACAGCCACGGGTAGTTTACCTCGCCGCTATCGGGTTCATGACGTTCCGGCACAGAGGCAATTTGGATGTGGCTGAATTTTCCCCATAGTCGCTCAATGGTGCGCAGTAAATCCCCTTCCATAATCTGGCAGTGGTATAGATCCAACTGGATAAAAACGTTTGGACGATCAATTTCTTTGAGCAATACTTCGGCCTGGCGTTGAGTTGTCAGAAAATAACCCGGCATATCACGGGTATTAATCGGTTCAATTAATATATTGATATTATGTTCTGCCATGACATTTGCGGAATGTTGAATATTTCTGATATAACACTCACGCTGTTGTTCCGGTGTAAACTGTTTATTCAGCTTTCCTGCCATAGCATGAATTTGCTTGCAATCCAGCGCTAACGCGTATTTCAGGGCAATTTGTACACCTTCCGCAAATTCTTTTTCACGTCCGGGAATAGAGGCTGTTCCTCTTTCGTCTGCCGCCCAGTTTCCGGCTGGCATGTTGAATAAAACCTGTGTTAATTGATGCTGTTTTAACAGGGCAGCAAGATCTTCTGCCGCTGCTTCGTAAGGAAATAGATATTCAATACCTTTAAATCCGGCTTTGGCTGCGCGGGCAAAACGTTCTGTAAAAGGCACGTCTTGGAACATCATGCTCAAGTTTGCCGCAAATTTAGCCATGATGAATTCCTTGTTGGTTTACTCAGTTGTTTGGGTAACGCGTTTCAAGTTCCTGTACTTGTTCTTCATTTAGCGTAGTGAAACCGTGTGGTAATAATGTCAAATAGAGCCGTGCGGTATCTTCCAATTCTTTTATCTCCTGGTGGTAGATATTTCACCAGCGGCAGTTTACCAACCCGCATGACATAGTAAGGTGTTATCGGTGGCAGACAATTACTGCTGTTAAGTCGCCAAAACTGGCGTTGGTCGGCGTAATGATGATCGGGCTATTTGCCAACTTAGCGCTTGTTCATACATGAAATATCTCTTGTGCACGCAGGAAGAAATCCGTATCGCCGAAGTTACCTGATTTTAATGCCAACCAATAATTGTGTTGTAAATCGTGTACCCAGGGTACGCCAGGGGCAATAGGTGCACCGATACTGAATTGTCGGATGTTCAGACTTTGTACTATTTTACCGGCAGTTTCGCCGCCTGCGATAATAAATGTATTGAACCCTTGTTGATGCAGGCTTTTTACAACGTCGGAGAATGTGTTTTCTATTGCTTCACTGGCAATGGTTGCACCATATTGTTGTTGGATTTTCTGCAATATTTCCGGGGGTTGAGTCGTGTATAACATTGGCGCTAAGCCGTTTTCAGATTGTTGAATTATCCAGGTTACCAGTTGTTTGGCATACTGTGGATCATTGATGCATGAACCGATATTCAGGGCTTTGGCAGGAGCCAGTTTTTGGTATTGAGCAACTTGGTGGTTAGTCATAGCGGAGCAACTGCCGGAAAAGATGACGGTGCGCCTATTCTGGGCTGGTGGTGTTGCGCCTTCCGGCTGGCGTGGTATCAATGGTTTTCCGGTATCTATGCTGGCAAGTGCAGCACCAAGACCGGAACCACCGGTGACTAATTTCAGTTCTAAGGCTGCTCTGGCAGTAGGTAGCAGGTCATTCATGGTCATGGCATCTATTACCGCGTAACGTATGCCTTGTTGTTGTAAATGATGTAGCCGATCGCGGATTGCCTGTTCCCCCTGATGAATACATATCAGATCCACCAAATCTGCTTTTCCCTGGGCTTGTTGTTCTATCAGGCGTATCAGATTGGCATCTGTCATGGGGGTTATGGGATGGTGCTGCATACCACTTTCGTTAAGTAGTTGACCGTTGACAAACAGATGTCCATGAATAACTGTTCGACCGTTGATAGGGAGGGCTGGGGAGATTAGCGTGATGTCTGCTTTTAATGCGTCCATCAGAGCATCGGTTACCGGCCCGATATTGCCTTTGTTGGTGGAGTCAAAAGTTGAGCAGTATTTGAAGAGTATTTGCTGACAGCCTGCCTTCTGGTGTAACCAGCGACAGGATTTCAGCGCGCTGTTTATTGCCTCATCTACCGGGCAGGAGCGGCTTTTCAGGCTGATAACAATCGCATCAATATCTTGTGAAATAACGGTATTTTCATCAGGTGTATCCAGCAACTGAATAACTCGCCAGCCGCTTTGCACCATAAAACCTGCGATATCGGTTGCGCCGGTAAAGTCATCAGCAATAACGCCCAATTTAATGGTCATTATTTTCTCTCCGGCAAAGTGATGCCTTTAAATATTTTGATAACCGCGCTGTCATCCCATTGACCCAAACTTTCGTTACTGGCGGTGAGGAACATTTGGTGTGCAGCGGCTTTAGGGTTCATGATGGTTCCCTGGTGTTGCTGTTTTTATGATTATTTCACACGCTATTTCACAAATATACGACTGTTATCACATTCGAGCATCCTATGCGTGAAGTTGATTTTTCTTATAATTATTTGATTTGTAAAGTTTATGTTGGATTGTTGTGAAGTGTTAACTTTCACATAAAGGTGTGATGAAAGATATGGCTAGATACATTTAAGATCGGGTAAGCGAATTTCGCTTAGTGCTTTGTTTGGATATCCAGGAATAACAACTTGTTTTTTATGGTGGTGGGGGAAGGATTCGAACCTTCGAAGTCTGTGACGGCAGATTTACAGTCTGCTCCCTTTGGCCGCTCGGGAACCCCACCAGATTTTGAAAAGTATCATTGTTGCTTACAGCGGGCGGAATCATATCAAATGAACCGCCGCTGTAAAGTCTATATTTGAAAATAAGTTACCGCATGCTGTTTTTTTGCTCCGAGCGAGTCAGTTGTGAGCAATAAGCAAGGGATTTTATGCGGCTAAAGAATGACTGTACGGTTTCCATAAACAAAAACCCGTTGAGCAAGAACCCAATATAAAGCGTGGCTCAGTACATTTTTTTCAACATCCCGGCCTGCTCTCATCATATCTTCAGCTGTGTATGTATGGTCTATGTTAATGACATTCTGGGTAATAATTGGACCTTCATCCAGATTATCATTCACGTAGTGGGCTGTCGCTCCTATGATTTTTACGCCTCTTTCATATGCCTGATGATAAGGGCGCGCCCCGATAAATGCAGGTAAGAAAGAGTGGTGAATATTAATAATCTGATTTGGGTAATGCCGGACAAATTCCGGTGTCAGGACACGCATGTATTTGGCAAGTACCACGTAATCAGGTTGGTACTGGTCGATCTGGGCAATCAGTTTTTCATCGTGTTGCTCACGGGTTAAACCTTCATGGCTGATTAAATGGAAAGGAATACCAAATTGTTCAACTAATGATTGTAATGTTGCGTGGTTGCCGATAACCGCAGCGATTTCAACATCAAGCCCATCGTAAGCGCTTTTCATGAGTAAATCCCCAAGGCAATGCGCTTCTTTTGTCACCATAATAACAATACGCCGCCGACCCGCAGTGTTTAATTCCCGCTGAGAACCCACCGGCAGCGCGTCGTCTAAGTCAGCCAGAAATGTTTCATCGTTGAAAATTCCTTCAAGCTCAGTACGCATGAAAAAGCGGCCGGTATGATGATCGACGAATTCATTATTTTGAACGATATTCAGTTGGTGCTTGTAGCAGATGTTAGTAATTTTGGCGATTAATCCTTTTGCATCAGGGCAAATAGTGCGCAAAATTTTCTTTTGTACATGTTGGTGTTGCATGAATGGGATGATCCTTAAATCTTTTTCACTTTTTGTCTGTGGTGTTTAACCACAACATTTTTTGTATTTTTTACCTGAACCGCATGGACAGGGGTTATTACGGCCAGTTTGAGGTTTAACGCCGTCAATATAATACCAACGCTGGTCTATACGAAGAAAACGTGAACGCTCATGAATAAGTTGTTTATCTTGGGCTTTCTGATCAAGAAAGCAAGCCGAAAATTCAACATAGGCTTCGTTATCGTTTTTACCTTTTTCAGTTGCGATAACATTTAATCCGAACCATTGGGTAGCAATAAAACTCTGCTCTATGTCTGAACGCAACTTTTCAGCATGGCAGTCAGGATGCCAACTGGCAATAAGATAATCAGCATTATGTTTTACATAGGCACTGTATCTGGAACGCATCAAAGATTCGGCGTTGGGGGCAGGTTTTGTGTTTTTGAGATAGAGAGAACAACAATCCGCAAAATCTATTCCACTGCCGCAAGGGCATAACTCTGTCAAAATAACTCCAATTGTAAAGGGTGAAATACCATTTTATGCGTTTTCTATTGCAAAGAAACGTAAGAGAACAAATGATAGTCACTTTATTGAACTAATATGATTGATAGTACCTAAGAACAGGTGAAAGTCGCAATATTAAGCTAAGGGAGCGTGTTTATGGAAAAAGCACTGGCAGGCAAACAGATTCTGATTGTCGAGGATGAATCTGTTTTCAGTTCTTTGCTGGCTGGGTATTTGCGAACGTTGGGCGCTAAGGTCTTGGTCGCATCTAATGGTGCTATTGCACTACAGGTGTTGGGTCGCGAAGCTCATATTGAGCTTATTTTATGTGATTTAGATATGCCGGTTATGAATGGCATTGAATTTGTTGCGAAATTGACTAATGAGGGGATTAATATTCCAGTTATCATTATTTCAGCGACTAACAAGATGGCAGAAGTTGATGAAGTGCTTCGTTTAGGTGCAAAAGATGTTTTATTAAAACCTGTTGCAGATCTAAATGAGATAAAAAAGGCAGTGCTGGCCTATTTACATCCAACTGTTTTTATGTCTGGTGCAATTGAACAGAATAACTTGAATAAAGATTGGCTAACGCTAAAGCATAATTCAGATGAAGCATTAAATATGCTTAAGCAGTTACAACCCCCGGTTTCTCAGGTGATTGCCCATTGTAAAGTCAATTACCGAAAATTAAATATGATTGATAAACCAGGATTAATTCTCGATATGGCGGCGTTATCTGATAATGAATTAGCGTTTTATTGTCTGGATATCAGCCGTTCAACAGAGTATGGTGTGATTTCAGCATTATTACTCAGAGTGGCATTTAACAGTTTGTTGCAAGAGCATATCACTCATCATTCCCGGCGTTTACCCAGTATGGCAGGTATTCTAAATAGGATTAATAACTTGTTGGGAAATGCAGGGTTACAAGGGCAATTTCCATTACTGCTCGGATATTATCATACAATCAATAAAACGGTTCTGCTTACTTCTGCGGGGTTACATGCCAGTATTAAGTCGGGTAACCGCCAAATCCAATTAGATAGTGGTGTTCCTCTTGGGACGTTGAGAACAATTTGTTCGAACCAAGTTTGTTCTCATAGTGCTGAATGGCAATGTCGGATTTGGAATACAGATAGTCAAATAAAATTGATGCTTTCCTCAATGTATTCCAGATGAATATTACCAAGGTGGGATTTTGTTTAAAGCAGATATTAAACATCAGGTCACGGTGATGTAATTAAACAGAATGGCGCTGTTTATCGGATAGAATTAGCTGGTATACTCGGTTCATTACGCTTGGAATCTATCTAATCAGGCTATTTTATTCGCCGCTCTTTAGTGCAAAGAGCGGATTTAGCACGGCTCAGATAAAAGCGATAACTTTTGAGTGTACTATTAATGTGACCAGAAGGGCGGGCAAAGCGATGTGTTTGATGCGTCGGTTTTTGTATGTTGCCCACGCTCACGTTTTCTTGACAAGAATGGTCCGCAATAATGACGCCTTATTGGAATAGGTTCTTAAAGAGCCGGCACTGATTTTGAGTTGAAGACGGATTTGTTTCAGCCAAAAAAACATCAGGAGAAAAGATTAATGCCATCAGTAAGTAAAATAGTAAAGAAAGCCGTTATTCCCGTTGCGGGATTAGGAACAAGGATGTTACCCGCTACGAAAGCAATTCCGAAAGAGATGTTGCCGTTAGTGGATAAACCTCTTATTCAGTATGTTGTTAATGAATGTATTGCCGCCGGCATTAATGAAATTATCTTGGTGACTCATTCATCAAAAAATTCAATTGAAAACCATTTCGATACCAGTTTTGAGCTGGAAGCTATCCTTGAACAAAGGGTGAAACGTCAGCTACTGGATGAAGTTCAATCTATTTGTCCAAATCACGTCACTATTATGCAAACTCGCCAGGGAATTGCTAAAGGATTAGGTCATGCGGTGTTATGTGCCAAGCCCTTAATTGGTGATGCGCCTTTTGCGGTGATACTCCCTGACGTTATTCTTGATGAGTACAGTACAGACCTGACTAAATATAATCTGAGCGAGATGTTGGCTCGTTATAATGAAACGGGAGCCAGCCAGATATTAGTAGAGCCTGTCCCTCATGAAGAAGTTTCCAGTTATGGTATTGTCGATTGCCAGGGAGAAAATTTGCAACCCGGTGAGAGCAAACCCATTAGGCGTGTGGTTGAAAAACCTAAACCGGAAGAAGCGCCGTCAAACCTTTCTATTGTTGGCCGTTATGTGTTGTCTGAAAAAATTTGGCCATTATTAGCAAAAACAGCGCCAGGTGCCGGAGATGAGATTCAACTTACCGATGCTATTGCTATGTTAATGGAAAAGGAACCCGTGGAAGCCTATCACTTGCGGGGGGTAAGTCATGATTGTGGTAATAAGCTCGGTTATATGCGGGCGTTTGTCCAATATGGTATGAAACATCATGCCTTAGGCAAAGAGTTTACTGATTGGCTAGTGGCTTTGCAGAATCAAGCTAAAGAATAATCTTGTGGAAATTTTTAGGTATCATATGAAAGTTACAGTATTTGGTATTGGCTATGTTGGTTTAGTTCAGGCTACGGTTTTAGCTGAAGTAGGGCATGATGTCCTTTGCATTGATGTAGATGAAAATAAAGTTGAAAATCTGAAAAATGGTCAAGTCCCCATTTTTGAGCCTGGTTTAGCCCCGCTGGTTAAGAAGAATTATGAAGAAGGCCGCCTGAATTTCAGTACTGATGCAAAGGCCGGTGTTGCTCACGGTAAATTACATTTTATTGCGGTAGGTACGCCTCCTGATGAAGATGGTTCAGCGGATTTGAAGTATGTCTCCGCCGTTGCCCGTACTATTGCGGAATACATGGATAGCTATAAAGTTATTATTGATAAATCTACCGTTCCTGTTGGTACAGCAGATAAAGTTAATGGGGTTGTCAATGAGACTCTGCGTAAACGCAATATTGATATCCCATTTGATGTGGTTTCTAACCCGGAGTTCCTCAAAGAAGGGGCGGCTGTTGCAGATTGTATGCGCCCTGAGCGGATTATTATTGGGTGTGACAACAACAGAGTCGTTGACTTGATGCGTGAATTGTACGAGCCATTTAACCGTAATCATGATCGTATGATTGTGATGGATATCCGCAGCGCAGAACTGACGAAATATGCCGCTAACTGTATGTTGGCAACAAAAATCAGTTTCATGAATGAGATCGCTAATTTAGCTGAAATGCTGGGAGCGGATATTGAGCATGTTCGTCAGGGAATAGGTTCTGATTCCCGTATTGGCTATCATTTTATCTATCCGGGCTGTGGTTATGGTGGCTCATGTTTTCCGAAAGATGTGCAGGCGTTAATTCGTACCGCAGAGCAAATTGGCTATCAACCCAAGATTCTTCATGCTGTAGAACAAGTGAATGAACTGCAAAAGAGTAAATTACCTTCTTTTGTCAAACGCCATTTCGGTGAAGATTTATCCGATAAGACATTGGCTGTTTGGGGGTTATCGTTCAAACCGAATACTGATGATATGCGTGAAGCATCAAGCCGTGTTTTGATGGAAACATTGTGGCAGGCAGGAGCCAAAATACAGGCTTACGATCCTGAGGCTATGCAGGAAGCTCAACGTATTTATGGTCAGCGTGATGATTTATCATTGATGGGCACTAAGGAAGCGGCTCTGAAGGGGGCGGATGCCCTGATTATCTGTACTGAATGGCAAAGTTTCCGTGCGCCGGATTTTGATGTCATTAAAGAGTCTCTCAAGGCACCGGTTATCTTTGACGGACGGAATCTTTATGATCCTGAACGCTTACAATCCCGTGGCTTTACTTATTATGGGATTGGTCGTGGTGCATCCATTAACCCAGTTATCTGAGTAATACGATGAAATTCTTAGTCACAGGTGCGGCTGGTTTTATTGGCTTTCATGTGAGCCAGCGATTATTACAAATGGGGCATGAGGTTGTGGGTATCGATAATCTCAATGACTATTATGATGTGAATCTCAAACAAGCACGGTTAGATCTATTACTTGATAAGCCAGGCTTTAAATTTGAAAAGCTGGATTTAGCTGACAGAATAGCCATTCCCGATCTTTTTGTGCGACATCAATTTCAGCGGGTTATCCATCTGGGAGCTCAGGCTGGTGTTCGCTATTCGTTGCAAAACCCAATGGCTTACATTGATTCGAATATAGTCGGGCATATCAATATTCTGGAGGGTTGTCGCTATAATAATGTTGAGCATTTATTATATTCTTCTTCCAGTTCTGTTTATGGGTTAAATAGAAAGCAACCGTTTTCGACAAACGATTCAGTTGATCACCCAGTTTCACTATATGCGGCAACTAAAAAATCAGATGAATTAATGTCTCATAGTTACTCTCATCTTTATCAGTTGCCAACGACAGGTTTGCGATTTTTCACCGTATATGGCCCGTGGGGACGTCCTGATATGGCTTTATTTAAGTTCACTAAAGCGATGTTATTAGGGCAGCCTATTGATGTTTATAACCACGGTAGCATGGTTAGAGATTTTACTTATATAGATGATATCGTTGAATCAATAATCAGGTTGCAAGACATCATTCCTGCATCAAATGAGAGCTGGATGGTTGAGGATGGGCAAATATCTGCCAGTTCTGCTCCTTACCGTATTTATAATATTGGTAATGGTCAACCAACTAGACTAGGTGATTTTATTGAGGCAATAGAAGAGTCATTAGGCATTCAGGCCAAGAAAAATTTTATGCCTATGCAAGATGGTGATGTTCTATCGACCTGCGCTGATTCAAGTGACCTTTTTCAAAAAATAGGATTTGCCCCCAATACGTCGGTAAAGCATGGTGTGAAGCAGTTTGTAGAGTGGTATTTGAATTTCTATCATCAATCCAAATAAGAAAAAAGGAGCCATTGGCTCCTTTTCTATTGAATCACTGACAGCGACCTAAGAGAAGTAAATAACTGTACCTGCTTGGTTATTAATTTGCCTTAGCATTGGCTAAGTTAGTAACTAGCGCTGCTTCATAACAAAGAAATGGCACAGCAGGTTGTCACTTGATTAAATGCCTGCTGTTCAATGATGCTTAAGTTCATATAACAGGCATTAATCCGTTTGTCAGTTAAACCGTTTATATAATAAAAATACCCTTGTAAGAGGGTATTTTTATAATTAAATCAGTTTAAAAACAATATGTTAGAGCAAGAAGCTTTCCAGAGTTTTTCCTTCGTCTTCAATTGCTTTTTTGATAACAGCCGGTGTACGTCCCTGGCCAGTCCAGGTTTTAGTTTCACCGTTTGTATCAACGTATTGGTATTTAGCTGGACGCGCAGGGCGTTTTGTTTTACCAACAGATTTGCCGGAGCTCATTGTCTGAAGCAATTCACTTGGATCAATTCCTTGATCAAGAATCATTTTACGAACTTCTTCCAATTTACGTGCACGTTCCTCGGATTCAGCTCTTGCCTGACATTCTTCTGCACGGCGTTCTTCAACAGCGACGGTCAGTTTTTCAAGTATTTCTTCTAAGAACTCAAGTTCACATTCTCTTGCTTGAGCTCGTAAAGTACGGATGTTATTTAAGGCTTTTAAATCGCTCATTGTCCTGGTCTCAAATTATTAATGATGATGGCTGATGTGGATATAATAATAGAATGCTATTTTATTTTCTGCAATAGTCAATTTCTCATATTCGGATAAAATGACTCTTTTTTTTTAAACGTAATTTCTTTACAAAAGTTATATAGCGCTTTTTATACAGCTATTTCGATTGTCATTCCACAATAACATGTTCAGGGTACCTTTAACAAAGGGCATGATTATCTCTCTAATTTATAAACCAAGCATATACTAAATCGGTAAGTAATTTTAACTGTTTCTTATCATACCTGCTAAGGCGAAATAATACTAAGTTAAAAAAAACTTATGACTAATCCATGAGTTATCGTCGATTTTCTGTGACTATTTTCTGGAAGTAAGTCACGCACATTATTAATTTGTATACAATATGCAACAAATCAGTCTGGCTTTCATTTCTTAATTTAAACATGAACATTTGTCGTTCAAATGCGCTTTATTACCCATTTGATGTGATCATGGTCATGGATCATTAAGACATCACTAAGCTAAATATTTCTGTATATCAATTGGTACAGCTTACTATGATGGATAATCACCACTAAAGTTTATGGTAAACTCATCTGACTATATGGCTTTATAAATTTTGTTAAGAGGCAGGGCCGATGGCTCAACTTTATTTTTATTACTCCGCAATGAACGCCGGAAAATCGACATCACTGTTGCAATCCTCTTATAACTATAATGAGCGAGGGATGAGAACGTTGATTTTTACCGCAGAAATTGACACCCGGTTTGGAAAAGGAAAAGTCAGTTCTCGTATTGGATTATCTGCTGATGCATTCCTGTTTAGCCAACAGACAGATATTGGTGAGTTAATCAGAACTGAAAATATGCAGGAAAAAGTGCATTGTGTGCTGATTGATGAGTGTCAGTTTCTCACAAAAGCGCAGGTTGAACAGCTATGTAAGGTGACTGACTACGATGATATTCCGGTTCTTTGCTATGGATTGAGAACGGATTTCAGTGGGGAGCTTTTTAGCGGTAGTCAGTATCTTCTGGCATGGGCTGATAAGTTAGTTGAGCTGAAAACTATCTGCCATTGTGGGCGTAAAGCAAGCCGTGTGTTGCGTTTTGATAGCGAAGGTGTGGCCATTTATGATGGCGAACAGGTTGATATTGGCGGCAATGAAAAATATGTGTCTGTTTGTCGTAAGCACTATATGGATGCTATCAGCAAGGCTAAGGCAAGATGAAGATAAGTATATAAATTATCATCCTGTTGTCTGCGGTAAAGCTTCCTTAAACCGTTTGAAGGCGCTTGAATTAACATTGAGGAAAATGGGGCAGAAGTAAAGTTAAAGGGTGCGGATATCAGGCACCCTTTAAGTGGTTTAAATCAGTTAACAGCCTGTTTTTTCCGGGGGTTCTGGTGTGATTTCTGTTTCTGTGAATTCACGTCCATAGAATGAATCCAGCAGTAATTGTTTCAGCTCAGAAATCAGAGGGTAACGTGGGTTAGCACCGGTGCATTGGTCGTCGAAGGCATCTTCAGACAACTTATCAATTTTTGCCAGGAAGTCAGCTTCCTGAACACCGGCTTCGCGGATAGATGCTGGGATACTCAGTGTTGATTTCATCTCTTCCAGCCATGCCAGCAGTTTTTTGATTTTTGTTGCCGTATGGTCGCCGGCCGCAGACAAACTAAGATGATCCGCAATTTCAGCATAACGACGGCGGGCTTGCGGGCGATCATATTGGCTGAATGCAGTCTGTTTAGTTGGGTTATCGTTAGCGTTATAGCGGATAACGTTACAAATCAGCAGTGCGTTAGCAAGACCATGTGGAATATGGAACTCCGAACCCAATTTATGCGCCATAGAGTGACAGACGCCCAGGAAAGCATTAGCAAATGCAATACCTGCAATAGTTGCAGCATTATGAACCCGTTCACGGGCAATTGGGTTTGTGGCACCTTCGTGATAGCTGGCTGGGAGGAACTCTTTCAGCAGTTTCAGCGCTTGCAGTGCTTGTCCGTCAGAGTATTCGTTTGCTAGGACCGATACGTAAGCTTCCAGGGAATGGGTGATTGCATCCAGACCACCAAAAGCACACAGTGATTTTGGCATATTCATCACCAGGTTGGCGTCAACGATAGCCATATCAGGAGTCAGGGCATAATCAGCCAGTGGATATTTCTGACCGGTTGCATCGTCAGTGACGACGGCGAAGGGTGTCACTTCAGAGCCTGTACCGGAAGTTGTGGTAATCGCTACCATTTTCGCTTTAACCCCCATTTTTGGGAATCGGTAGATACGTTTACGGATATCCATAAACCGCAGGGCTAATTCTTCGAAATGCGTTTCAGGGTGTTCATACATCACCCACATAATTTTGGCCGCATCCATTGGAGAACCACCACCCAGGGCAATAATGATATCCGGCTTGAATGAATGCATTTGTTCTGCGCCTTTACGCACAATGCTTAACGTTGGGTCTGCTTCAACTTCAAAGAAAACTTCGGTTTCTATCCCGTGGGATTTCAGCACATCAGTGACCTGATCAGCATAGCCATTATTGAATAAGAAACGGTCTGTTACGATGAAGGCACGTTGTGCGCCATCAGTTGCGACTTCCTCTAATGCGATAGGCAGTGAACCGCGGCGGAAGTAAATTGATTTCGGAAGTTTATGCCACAGCATATTTTCTGCTCTCTTCGCCACAGTTTTGGTGTTGATGAGATGTTTTGGCCCTACGTTTTCAGAGATGGAGTTTCCTCCCCATGAACCGCAACCCAGTGTCAGAGATGGCGCGAGTTTGAAATTATAGAGATCACCGATACCCCCCTGAGAAGCAGGTGTATTCACCAGAATACGGGCTGTTTTCATTTTGTCGCCAAAGGATTTGATTCGTGCCGCTTGATTGTCCTGGTCGGTATACAGGCAGGATGTGTGACCAATGCCCCCCATTTCAACCAGTTTTTCTGCTTTCTCTACCGCGTCTTCAAAATTGTTACTACGATACATCGCGAGTAATGGCGACAGTTTTTCGTGGGCAAAGGGTTCCGCTTTATCAATCAGGTTGACTTCGCCAATCAGGATCTTGGTTCTTTCAGGAACATGAATGCCTGCCATTTCGGCAATTTTCGTTGCGGGCTGACCAACAATCTCCGCATTTAGGTTACCGTTTTTCAGGATGATATCTTGAACCGCTTTCAGTTCCTTACCTTGTAACAGATAACCTCCATGAGTAAAGAAACGTTTACGCACTTGATCATAAACAGAATCCACTACGATAACAGACTGTTCCGAAGCACAGATAACGCCGTTGTCGAAAGTTTTGGACATCAGAATAGAGGCAACCGCGCGTTTAATATCAGCTGATTCGTCAATGACGACCGGTGTGTTACCGGCACCAACACCGATTGCCGGCTTACCAGAGCTGTATGCCGCTGTTACCATACTTGGGCCACCGGTCGCGAGGATCAGGTTGATATCCTGGTGGTGCATCAATGCACTGGAAAGTTCAACAGACGGTTCATCAATCCAGCCAATAATATCTTTTGGTGCGCCGGCTTCAACCGCTGCACACAGAACCAATTCAGCTGCTTTATTCGTTGCTTTTTTAGCGCGTGGATGGGGTGAAAAAATAATCCCGTTACGGGTTTTCAGGCTGATTAGCGCTTTAAAAATAGCGGTAGATGTCGGGTTAGTCGTTGGCACGATACCGCAGATTAAGCCAATAGGTTCGGCGATAGTGATGGTGCCGAATGTTTTGTCTTCGGACAAAATGCCACAGGTTTTCTCGTCCTTATAAGCGTTATAGATGTATTCGGAAGCGAAGTGGTTTTTGATCACTTTGTCTTCGACAATACCCATCCCTGATTCCGCCACGGCTAATTTTGCTAAAGGGATGCGTGCGTCTGCCGCCGCAAGGGCCGCGGCACGGAAGATTTTGTCAACTTGCTCCTGAGAAAAATTGGCAAATTCACGTTGTGCTTTTTTAACCCGGGCAACCAGCTCGTTCAGTTCAGTAATATGAGTTACAGTCATAAAGAAATACTCCTGGAAAATATTAAAAATATTTTAATATCAATAAATAAGTGATTTTTAGACTATTTAACTTGGTGATTTTATGATGGCTACAGATTACCATTTGGTATTAAGTAGATATTGATCTTAATCACATAAATCCCAAGCTGACTCCTTTCAGCTTGGGTGAGTGATCATTATTGTCACTTGGGTGATAAAAGCGCTAATCAGGTTGAGTTTTTAACCTAATGAAAAAATCGGGTTAACGATTTGTTATATAAGACATTTTAAATTGAAAAATGAATCGCAGTCGATGGAATGCGGAACTTTATCAGTATAAAGTAAAGGAAAAATTAAGTTTTCTATGATTTTTGAGTGAGTGATCATATGAAAATATTGTCATTAACACTGCGTAACTCAAGAGGGGTTATTCGTGGGTGATTTACTGTTGGATCTTTCTGGTTATATTAAATTTTTTGTTGGGCTGTTTGCACTCGTCAATCCTGTTGGTATTTTGCCGGTTTTTATCAGCATGACTAACTACCAGGCCCAGGCCGCCCGCAATAGAACTAATTTTATCGCCAATACCTCTGTTGCCATCATTTTATGGATAGCTTTGCTGCTGGGTGATTCGATACTGCGGATGTTTGGCATTTCCATCGACTCTTTCCGTATTGCTGGTGGGATTCTTGTTGTGACCATCGCTATGTCGATGATTAACGGTAAACTTGGGGAAGACAAACAGAATAAGCAAGAAAAATCAGAAACAGCCATTAGAGAGAACGTTGGTGTTGTGCCGCTGGCACTGCCGTTAATGGCCGGTCCTGGGGCAATCAGCTCTTGCATTGTTTGGAGTTCTCGCTATCAGGGATGGCAGAATTTTATTGGGTTGGTGTTAACCAGTGCATTGTTTGCTTTTTGCTGTTGGTTGTTATTCCGATCAGCTCCCTTAGTCGTCAAATATCTTGGGCAAACAGGCATTAACGTTATCACCCGAATTATGGGGTTGCTATTGATGTCTTTGGGAATCGAACTGATTGTGACAGGGATCAAAGCATTATTCCCAGGGTTACTTTGATACGATTGACGATAAAAGGTGTTAGATTTTTCTCAAGTCAAATTACAAATTATAATATTCTTGTCATTTTTATTATAAAGCCTGTTTTATGGGCTTTTCTCACTTATTTTACTGGTACTTCCTGAATTTTATACAAATAACCCAATATTTTTCTGAATTATTCTTGTCTGTTAGTTCAATCTGTAACTGGTTGCTTCCACCGTAGTTTTGTGATGAATGTAGGTTTTTAATTTGCATTGATTGCAATTTGTTAAAATTATGTTTATTTTCATCTCTGGACTACCTTTGTTTACTATTTTAGTTAAGCAAATTGTTAATAAAATGATATTTATCAATTGCTTATGTTGTTGTCTGGGGTGTTTTATCAATTAATGTAATAGAATGCATTGAGTTGTTTGTAAGGATGGTTTTTACAATATAAGAAGGGTATTTTAACAATTGATATGATAAGTCACCTTTAATATTCAATCCGTTACTTTGGGCCAAATAATGTGAAGATACCGGCCTTGATGGGATATATGCGAAGTGAATGAACAGGTCCACCAAACTGGAGGTAAAAAATGAAGATCAAGCAATTAAAATTACATAAGTTTGTTTCCTGTATATTTTTATTATCGGTATTTCCTGTTGCGACCGTGTTTGCCGCTGAAGTTCCAGATGGTGTGAAGCTCGCGGATAAACAGCAGATTATTATCAATAATGGCACAGAAGTTGCGTCACTTGATCCACATAAAGTCGAAGGTGTGCCGGAAACCAACATTATTCTTAATCTCCTGGAAGGATTAGTCAGTACGGGTTCCGAGGGAGAAACTGTTCCGGGCGTTGCGAGTCATTGGGAAAATCAGGATTACAAAGTTTGGACTTTCTATCTGCGTGATAATGCGAAATGGAGTGATGGAACCCCCGTCACTGCACATGATTTTGTCTATAGCTGGCAACGATTAGCTGATCCAAAGGTGGGTTCACCTTATGCCAGTTATCTTCAATATGCTTACGTTGAAAATATTGATGATGTTCTGAAAGGTAAAAAATCACCTGACCAGTTGGGGGTTAAAGCGCTGGATGATCATCGTTTGCAGGTTACTCTGACGCATCCCGTGCCTTATTTCGTCAATATGCTCAGTCATACGGCAATGAAACCAGTGAAAAAGGATCTGGTCGAAAAATTGGGTAATAAATGGACGCTGCCGGAAAATTATGTGGGCAATGGGGCGTATCGGTTGAAAGAGTGGGTGGTGAATGAGCGGATTGTGATTGAACGTAATCCACAATACTGGAATAACGGCAAAACAATTATTGAGCAAGCGACGCTTTTACCACTTCAGTCCGAAACCAGCGGTGTTAACCGCTACCGTAGTGGGGAAATAAATATCACCAACAGCGCTATCCCTCCGGATCTGTATCGGAAAATGAAAAAAGAGATCCCTGATCAGATACGCGTCAGCCCTTATCTCTGTACGTTCTATTACGAAATTAACAATAATAAACCCCCGTTTACTGATGTAAGAGTCCGTGAAGCCGTTAAGTTAACTCTCGACAGGGATATTATTGCGGGAAAAATTATGGGGCAGGGGCAAATACCGGCCTATGGTTTTACGCCAACGTTTATCGGAGGTGGTGATTTTGCTAAACCAGAGTGGGCTGGCTGGACACAGGAACAGCGTAATAAACGTGCCAGAGAATTATTGGCGCAGGCGGGTTTTAATCCGGCGAATCCGCTGAGGTTCACATTGCTGTACAACACCTCTGATCAAAATAAACAGCAAGCTATTGCTGCCGCTTCCATGTGGAAAAAGAATCTGGGAGCTGATGTGATTTTACAGAATCAGGAATGGAAAACTTCTCTTGAAAGTCGCCACCAAGGGAATTATGAGGTTACCAGAGCGACCTGGTGTGCGGATTACAATGAACCTACCGCGTTTTTAAATATGTTGCTTTCTCATAGCAGTAATAACACGACTTTTTACCAGAATAAAAATTTCGATAGCTATCTGGAGCAGGCGTTAGTCGCTAAAGATGCGGTTGCGCGTAAGAAATTATACCAACAAGCTGAATTTCAACTTGATAAAGACTCGGTATTGATTCCCGTTTATTACCGGGTGAGTGTACGGCTTGTTAGCCCATCAGTGGGAGGGTTTTCAGGGAAAGACCCATTGGATTATATGGATATTAAGCGACTGTATATGATAAAAAACTAGATATTAGTTTTACTCAAAAGAGTTACTGGCCCTGCAAACAAAATCGTTCCTTTTGAATGCAGGTAATAATCCGACCCGTATTTCTGGGCCGTCGACTGATAAAAAGTCTGACGATGTAAAATTGGAGTAGAAAAAGATGAAAAACACAACTAAGAATAAGTTACTTACTGTCAGCATCAGTGCTGTGCTAAGTATGGTAGTGGCGAGCCAGGTATTTGCTGCAAAAGTGCCTGATGGTGTTCAATTAGCTGATAAACAGGTTTTAGTCCGTAATAACGGCGCTGAACCGCAATCGCTGGACCCACATAAGATTGAAGGGGTGCCAGAATCACATTTGGCTCGCGATTTGTTTGAAGGTGTTGTAATCGTTGGCCCGTATGGTGGAATCTTGCCGGGTTCTGCAACCCGTTGGGAAAATAAAGACTTTACCGTTTGGACATTCCATATGCGTAAAGAGGCTAAGTGGTCTAATGGTGACCCTGTCACTGCTCATGATTTTGTTTACAGCTGGCAGCGTTTGGCTGATCCCAATACCGCTTCTCCTTATGAAAGTTATCTCCAGTATGCCCATATCATCAATATTGATGACATCATTAGTGGCAAAAAGAAACCAGATACTCTGGGTGTAAAAGCACTGGATGATTATACATTGCAGCTCACATTGAGTGAAGCGGTTCCTTATCTGCCAAGGCTTTTGGCTCACTCCTCAATGTCGCCGGTTCATCGGGCTACGGTGGAAAAATATAACGAAAAATGGACTCAACCGCAGAATTTTGTCGGTAATGGTGCTTATAAACTGAAAAACTGGGTGGTCAACGAACGTATTGTGATGGAACGTAGCCCAACATACTGGGATAACAAAAATACGGTTATTGATCAGGTCACTTTCCTGCCAATTTCATCAGAAGTGACGGATGTAAACCGTTATCGCAGCGGTGAAATTGATATGACTTATACCAATTTGCCGATTGAGTTATTCCAGAAACTGAAAAAAGAGATCCCTAACGAGCTGCATATTAACCCACATCTATGTACTTATTATTACGAAATTAATAATGAAAAGCCGCCATTTAATGATCCTCGCGTCCGCACCGCATTGAAATTGGCGATGGACCAAGACATTGTGACCAATAAAGTAAAAGCACAGGGTGATATCCCTGCTTACGGCTTTACACCTCCGTTTACTGATGGTTTTAAAGAGATAAAACCAGCATGGTTTACTGATTGGAACCAGGAAAAACGTAACCAGGAAGCCAAAAAATTACTGGCCGAAGTGGGTTATACTAAAGATAATCCATTGAAGTTTAACTTGCTTTACAATACCTCTGATCTGCATAAAAAAATTGCAATCGCAATAGCTTCTGTCTGGAAGAAGAATTTAGGTGTTGATGTTCGTTTGGAAAATCAGGAGTGGAAAACTTTCCTTGATACCCGACATCAGGGCAATTACGATGTCGCCCGTGCTGGTTGGTGCGCCGATTACAATGAACCTTCCTCATTCCTTAATATGTTACTTTCTTACAGCAGTAATAACACCTCTCACTATAAGAGCAGTGAATTTGATAAACTGATGAAAGAATCCCTGCAAGTAAAAACTGATGATGAACGTGCGGCTGTTTATCAAAAAGCGGAAGCGCAGTTAGACAAAGATTCAGTCATTGTTCCCCTTTATTACTATGTGAATACCCGGTTAGTGAAGCCCTATGTTGGTGGTTATACAGGGAAAGATCCTTTGGATAATTTACGTACCAAAGATTTTTATATTATCAAACACTAATAGTTGCAGGGCGGCCCGGAAAGGGCTGCCTTAGTGTCAGATTATTTTAAGGCCAGGGTTTAGGGCCAACACATAGGAACGGGCAATGCTTAAGTTTATTTTACGCCGTTGTTTAGAGGCGATCCCGACACTTTTTATTCTTATCACTATTTCGTTTTTCATGATGCGGCTGGCACCAGGCAGCCCATTTACCGGTGAGCGGAAATTGCCGCCAGAAGTTATGGCAAATATTGAAGCGAAATATCATCTGAATGACCCCATGTATAAACAATATTTTAATTACTTAATCCAGCTTTCCAAAGGGGATTTTGGGCCTTCTTTTAAATATAAGGACTACACAGTTAACGATCTGGTCGCAACGGCATTTCCGGTGTCGGCCAAATTAGGGGCGTCGGCATTTATTATGGCGGTTGTGCTGGGGGTCAGCGCCGGGGTTATTGCTGCACTTAATCAGAACACAAAGTGGGATTATACCGTGATGGGATTTGCCATGACGGGGGTTGTTATCCCAAGCTTTGTTGTGGCACCGCTATTGGTGCTGGTGTTTGCTATTCATCTTAAATGGCTGCCGGGAGGAGGCTGGAATGGCGGGGTGCCAAAATTTATGATCTTACCCATGGTAGCACTGTCTTTGGCCTATATCGCCAGTATCTCGCGTATCACCCGTGGTTCGATGATAGAAGTGTTGCACTCTAATTTTATCCGTACTGCACGTGCTAAAGGGTTGCCATTACGTATCATTATATTCCGTCATGCTTTAAAACCCGCATTGCTACCGGTCATCTCTTATATGGGGCCTGCTTTTGTCGGTATTATCACCGGCTCAATGGTGATTGAAACAATTTTTGGTTTACCGGGAATAGGGCAGTTATTTGTTAATGGGGCGTTGAACCGTGACTATTCATTGGTATTAAGCCTGACTATTTTGGTTGGTGGCCTGACTATTCTGTTCAATGCGATTGTTGATGTGTTGTATGCCGTCATCGATCCGAAGATCCGTTATTAAGACTGGAGCGCGCAATGATAGTCAATAAACAAAACAGCGAAGCTCTGGAAAATTTCTCTGAGCAACTGGAAATTGAAGGCCGTAGTTTGTGGCAGGATGCACGACGTCGTTTTATTCACAACCGGGCAGCGATTGCCAGTTTGTGCTTGCTATCTTTGATTACTTTGTTTGTGATCCTGGCACCGATGCTGGCCCAGTTTACTTACGATGATACTGACTGGGCCATGATGTCTATGCCACCTGATTTTGAGTCTGGTCACTATTTCGGTACCGATTCCTCTGGTCGTGATTTACTGGTACGTGTTGCTATTGGTGGACGTATTTCATTGATGGTTGGGATTGCCGCAGCTTTGGTTGCCGTAGTCGTTGGAACTTTGTATGGTTCATTATCCGGTTATCTGGGCGGAAAAATAGATTCAGTGATGATGCGCCTGTTGGAAATTCTGAACTCATTCCCATTCATGTTTTTTGTGATCCTGTTGGTGACCGTTTTTGGACAGAATATTTTGCTGATATTTGTCGCGATTGGCATGGTGTCATGGTTGGATATGGCGCGTATTGTCCGGGGGCAGACACTAAGCCTGAGACGTAAAGAATTTATTGAAGCAGCGTTGGTGTGTGGGGTGCCAACCCGTTACATCGTGTTACGCCATATTGTCCCTAATGTATTGGGCGTGGTGGTGGTTTATGCATCTTTATTGGTTCCAAGCATGATTCTGTTTGAATCATTTCTTAGCTTTCTGGGATTGGGAACGCAGGAGCCATTAAGCAGTTGGGGAGCGTTGTTAAGTGATGGTGCGAATTCGATGGAAGTTTCCCCGTGGTTGCTGATGTTTCCTGCCGGTTTTCTGGTGGTGACACTGTTTTGTTTTAACTTTATCGGCGATGGCTTGCGTGATGCCCTCGATCCGAAAGATCGTTAAGGAGGTAACATGAACAGCGTTAAAAACCAGAAAAGTTCTGAGCCGTTGTTAATTGTTAAAGATTTGAACGTGACTTTTAGTACCCCGGATGGGGATGTTACCGCGGTGAACAAGCTGAATTTTGATTTACGGGCAGGGGAAACGCTGGGAATCGTCGGTGAATCTGGCTCTGGAAAATCACAAACTGCTTTTGCTCTGATGGGATTGCTTGCCAGAAACGGCACGATTGGCGGCTCTGCTATTTTTAATGGCAGGGAAATTCTTAACTTGCAAGAGAAAGAACTTAACCGCATGAGAGCGGAAGAAATATCCATGATATTTCAGGATCCAATGACCTCTCTCAATCCTTATATGCGTATTGGTGACCAGCTCACAGAAGTATTAATGCTGCATAAACGTATGAGTAAAAGTGAAGCATACCTTGAATCGATTCGGATGCTGGATGCCGTCAAAATGCCGGAAGCGCGTAAACGTATGAGCATGTACCCTCATGAGTTTTCTGGTGGTATGCGTCAGCGCGTAATGATTGCAATGGCATTATTATGCCGGCCAAAATTGCTGATTGCTGACGAGCCGACAACTGCACTTGATGTTACGGTTCAGGCACAGATTATGATTCTGCTGAATGAACTGAAACAGGAGTTTAATACTGCGATAATTATGATTACTCACGATTTGGGGGTAATTGCCGGTGTTTGTGACAAAGTGCTGGTGATGTACGCTGGGCGGACTATGGAGTATGGCACGGCTCGCGAAGTGTTTTATCAGCCAACGCATCCTTATTCTATTGGCCTTCTTAATGCTGTACCTCGTCTTGATGGTGATGAAGAATCATTGACAACAATTCCGGGGAATCCGCCTAATTTATTACGGTTGCCGAAAGGGTGTCCGTTCCAGCCACGCTGTCAGTTTGCAGTAGACCATTGTGTAGATTGTGAACCAAAGTTAGAGGCATTTGGCAATGGGCGTTTGCGAGCTTGTTTTAAAGCACCGGGAGAATTGGTATGAGTCCGATTGAAGAAAGACGCGTGCTGCTGGAAGTAGCCGATCTGAAAGTTCACTTTGATATCAAAGATGGCAAACAATGGTTTTGGCAACCAGCAAAAACTCTGAAAGCGGTTGATGGCGTCACGTTGAGGTTGTATGAAGGGGAAACCCTTGGTGTGGTTGGCGAATCTGGTTGCGGTAAATCGACTTTTGCCCGTGCAATTATCGGATTGGTCAAGTCTTCCGGTGGCTCGGTCACTTGGTTGGGAAAAAGCCTGCTGGATATGAATGATAAACAGTGGCGGGATATTCGCAGTGATATCCAGATGATATTCCAGGACCCACTAGCATCCCTGAACCCGAGAATGACGATTGGCGATATTATTGCTGAACCACTGCGCACGTATCATCCTAAGATGAAAGAGCTGGAAATCAAAGACCGGGTAAAAGCCATGATGATGAAGGTTGGATTGCTGCCGAATCTGATTAACCGCTACCCGCACGAATTCTCTGGTGGTCAGTGTCAACGTATTGGGATTGCCCGTGCGCTTATTCTTGAACCTAAGTTGGTGATTTGTGATGAACCGGTATCTGCACTTGATGTCTCCATTCAGGCTCAGGTGGTGAACCTGTTGCAGGAATTACAACGGGAAATGGGGCTGTCGCTGATTTTTATCGCCCATGATCTTGCGGTGGTTAAGCACATATCTGACCGTGTATTGGTGATGTATCTTGGGCATGCGGTGGAGTTGGGCACTTATGATGAGGTTTATCATAATCCACAGCATCCTTATACCAAGGCATTGATGTCGGCAGTGCCGGTGCCTGATCCAGATAAAGAACGAAATAAACATATTGAGTTACTGGAAGGTGAATTACCGTCACCGATCAATCCGCCATCAGGTTGTGTTTTCCGCACACGTTGCCCAATGGCCGATCCTGAATGTGCTAAGACGCGACCCTTGATGGAGGGGAGTTTTCGTCATGCGGTGTCTTGTTTGAAGGTTGATCCGTTGTAATTGTTGATGATGTTGTCATATTAGATGGTGCACTTTGCTTGGTAATTTATTGGTTTTTTAATTGCAACTCCATGAAATTACTGGGGTAGTGTATCATTTACTTGCAGATCATAATAAATAGTTGACTTTTAATAAATAAAATGTTAAATATTTTTGTGTTGGAAAAGTGTTAATTAAATAAATGTATTTTGTTGACATATATTTAGCGTAACTGAGTTTTATCTAAGTAATGGAGACGTTAATATGAACAATATCGATCTCTCTAAATTATTTACCCCGAAAGGTCATTTGTACACAGCTGTTGTTCTCATCAATCGAAAGTAAGCGTCATCTAGTGCGATTAAAGTGTCCAAATATCTGGACACTTTAACACCTTTATTAATGAGGAATTTGTCATGACTGCTGCCATTGAGAAGAATAAATCGTTTTTTGAAGATGAAGTGTTATCTTCGTTAAAATACCTGTCTGAAAACTTCAATATAGCCTTCAGTGATAAGTTAAAAATCAATTATAATTGGAAGGTTTTTGCCAACTATTTTTTGTGCGTTGATGCGATAAAAGAGCAAGACCAAAAAAATGCAGAAATTTTCTTAAAATCTGCGTTGAATAACTTGTCTACTCACAGCCCTAATACAATGGTTCCTGGTAGACCGGAAATATTAGTTATTACTGATGCTAACATCTCAGAAGAGGTAGCAAAAACCTTAAAAGATATCTATGACAAACCGGATAATGACGTCAATGACGATGGTGTTTATGCATTCGGCCCATTCATGGGGAACTCAGAAGAAGAGATAACCAAAATACATCAATCATTGGATCTCATGAAATCTGTTTCACCCTATTACTACAACTTTGTCAATTCGTTAATAAAGCACATTGTTTTGGTTGGTCAAACTGAACGTGGGGGGATAAAATCGGGGTCAACATTAAAAACGTTGGGATGTATCATCATTTCTCCCAATACGAAGGAAGAGATTAGTTCAATAAACCAATACATTGAAGATTTGGTTCATGAGGCATCGCACTCAAAATTATTTTTGGAGCAAACTAAAGATCAGCTTGTCTACAACCCGGTAGAGAATCTCTACACGGCACCATTTAGAAAAGATAAAAGGCCAATGTCTGGTATCTATCATGCCAATTATGTGCTTGGCAATATCGTGTCTTATTTCAGACAGGCTGTTAAAGTTTCTTCCAAAAACGATCTCAATAACAATACGAAGTTCTTGGAAAGAGCATTAACTCGGTATAATGAAACATACAATATCATAGAACAGTATGGTGACCTAACAGAAAGGGGTTATGCGATATTCAAGGAAATGAAGGAACGAGTTGACCAATGTTTAAATTAAAAAGCAGTCAATCACTATATTTTTTAATTTCATACATCCTCAACTCGATGAATAATTGGGTTTTTAAATTTATCGCTCCGTTAGTGCTTTATTCAGAAACAAAATCATTGCAAATGATGACGATTAGCTATGGATTGCTATTTACACCAAACATCATTGCACCTCCGATAGCTAATCTACTCGAAAACAGGCTTGCAAAAAAAGCAAGCCTATTAATACTGAATTTAATTGGTTTGTTTTTATGTCTTTTTTCCTATATCTACTTTGAGATTAATTTTAGTAACCTTGTTTTTTTTATGGTGGTATTTTTGTTATCATCCATTCTTATCTTATACCAAACCATTATCCACAGTATATTAAAAGAGATATTGCCACATAAAGAAGATATGGAAGAAATGAGCAGGAAAATTGCTTTTGTCGATAGCCTGTTTCCTGCTATAGGACCAATGATCGGCGCAACCATATTAAGTTATTTAGGTTATAATAATGTATTTCTTATTATTGGTGTCATATATGTGATCTCTATATTTATTTTAGCTAAAATAAATATAGAGTTGAGAATAAAAACCACCGGTGAGAATTTCATCTTAAAAACCATCAAAGGTTTTAGACTTATTAAGGATAATTTGTTTGTTAATTATTTGATGAGGCGTTTTTTCTTTTCAAACATAGCGTTACATGGATTTCAATCTATACTGACGTATTTTTTAATCGAAAAATTTAATTTAACAGATATAAAGTTAGGATTATTCTTTGCTATTTCCACTATCGGGTTAATTATAGGAGTAAGGATCGGCAGGATTATGTATAAGAACAATGTTAATAAATGGCATTTAATTTCCATTACAGGGATAGTATGTTCTTTGTGCTTAATTTTCATACCCATAACCAATAATATCTATATTGCATCAATAGCATGGAGTATTGTTATGTTGTTGAGTGCCATCAACTTAATTGTCTTTTATACTGAGAGACAGACTAATTATCACCAAGATGAAGTGGTGAGCGTTATTTCTGCATCCTACATGATTATCTATTCTGCAATACCGTTTGGCTCTGTTGTTTCTTACATTTTGTCACGTTATATGCAATCAAATGATGCTATGATGATATTAGGTACTTATTTATTTATCATCAGCATTTATTTCTTATATGAGGCGCTGAGGAGTACAAAAGTAAAAGATGAAATTGATGTATCTTAAGATTATCTGTACTCTATTCTGTGAGGGATAGGAATCACCGTTTATTCCTTTGATATCCGCTCAGGATAATGGATTACAGACATGGTTTGTTACCCACATTGGTTTGAATAACTTATATAGTCCTCCATGTCAGTCACGGACAAATGGTTTCGGGGATTTCAAACGTGAGTCGTTGAAATTACTCTTCCACAAAATATGGCAAATCTGGTGGGATTTCTCCCTGCAAATCAAAATGCGGGCAAAAATATCATTAATCTCAGCATCCTCAGATTCTGCTAGCCCGATAATCACCTCTGCGAAAAAATCAGGGTTCAGATCGAAATCCACATGTTCAAGCCAATCCTCGGAAGGATCCAGTAATTCTGCGCCGCCCCGTATTTCGAATTGTAAGCTAAATAGCAAAATATCCGCAGGATCAAGATTGGATGAAGCCAGCTCAAGAAAGATGTCATACGCTTTCTCAAGGGTTTCATCTTCTGTCATTCGGTTGTTGAGATCTAAGTCCATCGTTTGTGAAGGTTTGTTGTCCATATCAATTCATTTGTCAGTAGTAATGATGGGAGAATTAAAACATGATGAAGCATTGATTGGTACCCCCATCTTGTCAAGACGAGGGTATTGGTCACAGTAGTGGGCTGAAAAAGTAACAAATACGTTCAATTATCCGATGCCACAAAGGGCGCTGTTCCCACTCATGGATTTCCAGCAATGTAGAATGGGCCATGTAATCGTATTGCACCAGAGTCAGGTCATTACCAAAGTTTTCGTCATCAATAACCACGGTAATTTCAAAATTCAGCCACAGGCTGCGCATATCGAGATTAACTGAGCCAACCATACTGAGTTGGCCATCAACCAAAATGCTTTTGGTATGTAATAAACCCTCTTCAAACTGATAAATCTTAACTCCCGCCTTCAATAGTTCAGAAAAGAATGCACGACTTGCCCAGCGAACCAGGAAAAAATTATTTCTGCGAGGAACAATGATAATAACTTCCACACCTCTTAAGGCCGCAGTGCAGATAGCATTCATCAGGTCATCACTGGGAACAAAATAAGGGGTAGTTAATATCAATTGCTTACGGGCAGAGAAAATAGCCGTCATTAAAGATTGTTGAATTAACTCTTCAGGGAATCCTGGACCAGAGGCAATAATCTGAGTTGTATGCCCGCTGGCTTGTTCAAATGGCATGATATTGTTGTCTGGTGAGGGTGGAAAGATGCGTTGACCTGTTTCCATTTCCCAGTCACAAGCGTAAATAACCCCCATCGTCGTGGTAACCGGCCCTTCCATTCGCACCATGATGTCGATCCATTGTCCAACGCCGGCGTCTTGCTTAAAGAAGCGTGGATCTACCATATTCATACTGCCAGTGTAAGAAATATAGTCGTCTATCAGGATAATTTTACGATGCTGGCGCAGATCCATCCGACGTAGAAATAGACGGAAGATATTGACTGGTAAAGCTTCAACAAATTCAATTCCTGCCTGGCGCATGATATCCGGGTATTGGCTACGGCAATATAACCAACTGCCGGCTGAATCCACCATAACACGGCATCTGACTCCTCGATGTGCGGCGGCCATAAGGGCATCAGTCACTTGTTCAACCAAGCCGCCGGATTGCCAGATATAAAACATCATTTCAATGCTGTGTTTCGCATTATCAATATCTTTGATAATGGTTTTGAGTGAATTGTCATAGGTTGTCAGCAGTTGGATCTTGTTGCCTTTAACGCCTTCAAGCCCTTGCCGCCGTTCGCAAAGCTGGAATAAAGGTGTCGCGACTTCGCTATTTTCCGTGGCGAAGATATGACGAGATTTGCGCAACTCTTCAAGCCATACCGCTGTTGACGGCCACATGGCTTTTGCCTGTTCAACTCTGCGTTTTCCCAAATGCAGCTCACCAAATGACAGGTAAGCGATAATGCCAACTAAGGGCAGGATATAAATAATCAGCAGCCAGGTCATAGCGGAAGTGACAGGCCGGCGTTTTATTAAAATACGTAAGGTGATACTGGCAACGATCAGCCAATAGAAGAAAATAGCAAGCCAACTTAGGACGGAATAAAAGGTTGTCATGTTCGGCAATCAATCCTGTTTTGTTCAGACATCTTTGGTGGCGTTTAACACGGTTTCCCCGAAACACGGGATATAAACGATCTAATTAACTTGATGAATTTACCAAAAAATCGGCAAGTATACTGCAAGCATCATACTCGATATTGGTCATTTCGCACTATTGACATAAAAAGTACTATCCAGATACGCCTTGGATATCTTTTTTAAAGGCCTATATAATAAGCGTGATATTTTTTACAGGTATAATTGTATGAGACATAGTCGGAATGAAGTAGGACGATGGCGGAGATTGCGTCAGAATTTCAACCGCCGTCGCCGTTGGATGGAAGGGCAATCAAGACGTAATTTGCGTATTTATTCACTACGTAAATTAGATGTTTATAAACAGCGGCGAGCTTTATTGTTTGTTCAACATAGTGAATGGATGCAGTAAAAAAATAATATTTTTTGGCCTTATATTCACGCTCACCTACAATCTTTATTGAATATGATTGCTATTTGCATTTAAACTAGCAGTTATTCGAGGATTGACTATTATGCTGCTAATCAAGAACTCCCTTATGCGTTGGATACATTGGCCAATATTATTATCAGTTTGTTTGCATGTTTCTGTTGCTGCCGCACTTTTTTGTTCTGTGATACCGGAAAAACAGCCTGATGCTGCACTTATGTCTGTAGCTATGATTCAGTTAGCTGCCGAAGAAGCTCCGGTTTCACAACCTGCGGTACCTGAACCCGAGTCAGAGCCAGAGGAGCCGGAACCTGTTCCAGAGCCGGTGATCCCAAAGCCAGAGGTGAAGAAGCTGAAGCCGAAACCGGAAGTGAAGAAGAAGGTTGTTAAAAAGCAATCGGAGCCAGTTGAGAAGACAACTGAACAACTGGAAAAGCCACTGGTTAACCGTACTGATAATAATCAGAATAAACCGGCAACTAATACGGCAACTAAATCACAGAATGGGCCAAAAGCATTAAGTAAAGCGTTACCCATTTATCCATCCAGAGCGGCAGCATTGGGGATTGAGGGTAATGTTAGAGTCAAATATGATATTGATGAAGACGGTCGGGTAAAAAATATCGAAGTGATTGGTGCCAATCCACCCAATGTTTTTGACCGGGAAGTGAAAAAAGCAATGAGAAAGTGGCGTTATGAAAAAATACCCGCTGTTGGCTATATCACAACAATAGAATTCAAAATGACCGGTATATCTCAATCCTGATCGGTGGGAAAATGCAGATAAAAAAGGAGCATGATTCAGATGCTCCTTTTTTTACATTAATAATCAGGCTTATTCGTCAGTGCTGCTGGTCAGTTGGAATTGGGTTTTGCCTTCGGGTAACCGGCGCGGGGTATTATCCTCATTAACAGCAACATAAGTGAATACCGCTTCGGTTGCACGATAGCGTTGACCTACAGGCTCAGATGCTACTTTCTTCACCCAGACTTCGATGTTAATCGTAATCGAACTGTTGCCGGTTTTGAGGCAATGCGCATAGCAGCAGACGACATCACCAACAGCGACAGGTTTAAGGAAAGTAATACCATTTACTCTGACAGTGACAACACGGCCTTCTGCAATTTCTTTTGCCAGAATTGCGCCACCAATATCCATTTGTGACATCAGCCATCCGCCAAAAATATCTCCATTGGCGTTGGTATCAGCGGGCATAGCCAGTGTGCGGAGGACTAATTCTCCGTTAGGTAATTGTTGTTGTGTCATTGAAAACTTTACTTTATTTGATGAAAAAACAATACCTGCCTACTAACGAGAGCAGGCAGGTATCCATTTGAATAGGGTTACTTCTGTTCGCGTGGCAGATGACGATAAATATATACTACACTGAGCACGGTGAAAACCAAGGTTAGGGCAGTCAGACCAAATACTTTAAAGTTAACCCAGACATCTTGCGGTAACCAGAACGCGACATAAATATTGGCCAGCGCGCAGGCAATAAAAAACAGCGCCCATGCCATATTGAGTTTATTCCAGACAAAATCCGGTAAAACCAGCTCTTTTCCTAGCATTTTCTGAATAAGTGGTTTTTTCATGAACCATTGGCTGACGAGCAAGGCTAATGCGAATAAGGCATAGATTACGGTGACTTTCCACTTAATAAAGAGATCACTGTGGAAAGCTAAGGTCAGAGTGCCGAAAACAGCAACCATGATAAAAGTGATCAGAGAAGATTTCTCTACTTTCCGGTAGATGAAATAAGTTATCGCTACAGCTAAACCGGTGGCGGCGATCAGAGCCCCGGAAGCATAGAAAATATCATACATTTTGTATACAACAAAAAATACGACTAAAGGTAGAAAGTCTAAAAGTTGTTTCATGTTTGAACCTATCGTAATTCCGGCAACTGACTCTATCCGATTTTGGTGGTTGAATATACTAAGCGGCAACAGTATGGCTTTATTTATCGATAAATAAAGATTTTTATCGATCTGTTTCGCACAATTTTACCATAAAGAGCGACGTAATTAACTTCCTGTTGTCAGTGAGCATATAACACAGCATTATAGCCAAAACCCGTTGAAAAATAAGAGGGCATAAACCAAATGCAGTGGAAAAAACTACAGCGTTGGATGCCAGGGTTGGGCAATTTTTCTCATTATCGCAAAGAATGGTTTAGTCATGATTTAAGGGCAGGGCTTTCTGTGGCCGCAGTAGCTCTGCCGGTGGCTATTGCTTACGCTGAATTAATGGGAATAAGTGCAATTATCGGTCTCTACGCATGTATCTTGCCAATGTTCACTTATGCGTTATTTGGCACTTCAAGACAGTTAATTGTCGGGCCAGATGCAGCAACGTGTGCTGTTATTGCAGCAGCAGTTGCGCCCTTGGTTTTTGGTAATGAAGATGTACGTTGGCAGCTTACGATCGCGATGACTTTAATGACAGGGATATGGTGTATTCTCGCGAGTCATTTCCGATTAGGTGCGTTTGCTGATTTTCTTTCAAGACCGATCCTTAAAGGATTAATGAACGGTGTGGCATTGACAATCATGGTGGATCAGTTGGCTAAAGTCTTTGGCTTTGCCGGCGTACCTGTTGGATTGATTGAACGGGTGATCGCATTGCCTGCCAAACTAATGAGTACACATTTACCGACATTGGCAATGTCGGTTGCGACGATGTTGATTTTGCTGACTGTACGTTTCTTGCGCCCGGCCTGGCCGGGGCCTTTGTTGGCAATGGTATTAACGACGTATGTAAGCTGGCAATTTGGGCTTGAAAAATACGGGATTCAGATTGTTGGCAGTGTCAGCGGTGGGGGATTGCCTGTTGTGCCAATGCCTGATTTCCAACCTGGAATTATGCGTGATCTGGTTATCCCATCCCTGAACCTTGCCGTTATCAGTTTTGTCAGTTTTATGATGACGGCTCGTAGTTTTGCCAATAAAAACGGCTATCAGATTGATGCGGATTCTGAGCTTAGGGCCTTAGGTATTGCGAATATTGCTTCTGCTTTATCACAAGGGTTTGCTGTCAGTGCTGCCAGCAGCCGAACGGCGGTTAATGATGCTATTGGTGGGAAAACGCAATTGGTTTCTGTGATTGCCGCTGTGGTTATCTTGCTGGTTTTGCTGTTCATGACAGGTTTCCTGGCGCATATTCCATTGTCATCTCTTGGTGTAGTGCTGATTTATTCGGCATCATCATTGTTGAATTTACGGGGGATCTGGTCACTGCGGAAACGAAATCGTCAGGCATTCACTTTATCACTGTTTACCCTGATTTCAGTGTTGGTGGTTGGTTTGATTAACGGTGTTGGTTTTGCTGTTCTGCTTGGCTTATTGCAGTTTTTGCGCATTGTCTTCCGCCCGACAGATCAGCTTTTGGGCGTTAATGAACAAGGGATGATTCATTCCATTAACCAAGGCAATGAGATTAAACCGGTAGACGGTGTGATGATGTACCGATTTAACTCACCATTAACTTATTTCAATGTCAGTTATTTTAAAAAACGGGTGTTGCAGCATGTAGACAGGGCGAAAAAACGTCCGGGTTGGTTAGTTGTTGATGCGGCTGTGAGTTTTACCTATGACGATGTAAGTGTTTTTGCGGCTATTGATGAACTGATTACTGAATTGAAAGTAAAAGGTGTCACACTGGTGCTCGCTGGCCGACGGACAGAACTTACCCGCTGGATAAAACAAAATAAACTGAGAAGCAGTGATGACGATCTAGTTGTGGTGCCCGATCTCTATTTTGCTGTGCGAATGATTCAAAGTAAGCCCGAATGGTACTCTAATTACATCAAAAGATAATTAAGAGAAATACGACTGTAATGCTTAGTATTTTGCTTTATTAAACGGGAACTTAACAATAAATGGAATTTTGTTGTTTTCTATTGGTTACTGATAAATAATACCTCTCCGTAATTATTTTTTTCTATATTTTATACAATATTAGGGATTTTCAATGAAAAAAACACTGGTAGCTTCAGTGGTGGCTGTTGGTTTATCTGCATTCGCATTTGCTGCAAATGCGAGCGGTGAAAGTACGATTTCTGGTGGCTATGCTCAGAGCCATGCAAAGTTTGACGGTAAAAAGGCTGATGATAACCCAAAGGGCTTCAACCTGAAGTACCGCTACGAGTTGGATAATAATTTTGGTGTTATTAGCTCACTTACATATACATATTTAGGTTACGATTATTACCGGGGCGGCAAAAAAGTAGCTGAATCTGATATGGATTATTTTTCCCTGATGGCGGGCCCTACATATCGTTTTAATGAATATGTTAGCGTATACGGTATGGTTGGTGCTGCACATGGAAAGGTTAAACTCTCAGATTATGTTGGTACAATGAGTGGCAGCAAGAGTAAAACATCTGTTAGCTACGGATTGGGATTACAGTTTAACCCTATGCCAAATTGGACTATCGATACCTCTTATGAATATTCAAAATTGGATGAGCTTAAGATAGGTACTTGGGTAGTTGGCGTAGGTTATCGATTCTAATCGAAATCTGCTAATTTGTATTTAATTAGCTACCTCGTCTACAGAAATTCCCTGTTGTATAAGCAGGGAATTTTTTTTGATTTTATCCGGATAGTCAAGCTGCAAAACATACATGGACATAAACGGTTCATGTTGTATTGCTTCAGCCCCATAGCTTTTATCGCTATGGGGTTTGTTTGAACAGCTATTTTATATTCATTTTTGTTGTGAAGAGGCAACCAGCATATATAACCTGAACAGATAAATTAACAGAATAGCTGAGATCAGGTTATTAAATACGCCAAGCATGATTCCCGCCATCTCACGATGAATGAATGTCAGATGGTCAATAATAAACACCAGTAAGAGCTTTGCGGTCAGCCATAACAGAATTGCCGGAACCAGCAAACGAATATTGGCAAATGCCAGTTTCCAACTTATTTTCATAGAGGCAAAAATACCACAACGTTCAGCGGTCATAATAACCGGTGATAAAGCCAGGGCGATAGACAAAATAATACCTGGTACCAGCATGAGCATCAAACCAAGTTGGATCAGCAGAGTGCAGATAAGTAGTAGCAGGAACAGTTTTGGTAATTGGCTTGCTGATAAACCAATTGCCTGTAATGAAGAAATACGATTTCCCGCTGAAACTGCCGTGACCAACGTCAAGACACCACCAACCAGTAGTACATTGCCAATCATACTGGAGAAAATAGTGCCTATTCCCGCCCGCATGATCATAGACTGTTGCTCTGGGGTCATTTGGGACACCATATCCTGAATACCTGCTTTACCTGAAGTTGCAAAAGTGAATTCTGCTTCTGTCAGCAGCTTCATCTGTTCGCTATCAGGGATAAACAGGTGACCCAATAGGGTAGTCACCAGAGCCGCCAGAACGGCCAGAGTCAGAGTACTTAACAGTTGATTCTTGAAAAAGTTAAAACTGTCACGGTACAGGGTATTCGCCGTGATTGGCATGAAGACAGCTCCTATCAGGTTAAACAATACAATAATACACAGCGGTTAATTGTACTCTGTTATGGGCAGATGTGGATAGCTGAAAGGAGATTATGCGGATAAATTAGTGATTGTCTGTGATTGTTGATGAAAGGAAAAAATGCTTCATGTTATCTTTTTAATATGAAAATAAACATAAATTTAACCTTGTTAAAACATAATGGAAGTATCATCAGATAAAATATTTGAATTAGTATATAAATATAAAAAATATCCAACTAATTAATAATAAATATTGATTTGTGTCAATTTAAAATAATTCCTATTTGAAATAATAATATCGCAAATATACGATTTTTATTAAATTCTTTAAAAGATGTGATCTATCTTGGATCATAATTTTAAATATATGGCTATATTTTTATTGACTTTTAAATCACAGGAATGGGATGAATAATGAAAAAACTTTCTGCATTTGTATTAGCAGCGGCAACTTTAGCACCATCGTTCGCTTTTGCTCATGAAGCGGGTGATATTCTTTTCCGCACGGGTACTGCAACAGTAAGGCCTAATACGGGTTCTGATAATGTATTAGGGGTAGGTTCTCTTAGTGCGGATAATAATACCCAGATGGGTTTAACCTTCGGTTATATGATTACCGATAATATTGGTATTGAATTACTCGCTGGGACACCTTTCCAGCATCAGGTAAGTTTACCGGGTGCTGGTAATATTGCCAAAATAAAGAGTCTTCCACCGACATTAATGGCGCAATACTATTTCGGCTCTAAAGAAAGTCATTTTCGCCCTTATATTGGTGTTGGTTTGAACTATACCACTTTCTTTAACGAAAAATTCAATGGTAATGATGCTGTTAAAGGCAATAATTTACACAGTCTGGAGCTGAAAGATTCCTGGGGTGTTGCCGGGCATGTTGGCTTAGATTATGAGTTAGATCAAAACTGGATGCTAAACGCATCTGTGTGGTGGGTGAACATTGAAACTGATGTGAAATTCAAAGCAGGTGACAAGAGCCATAAAATTGATACCCGGCTTGATCCGTGGGTATTTATGTTTGGTGTCGGTTATCACTTCTGATAAGAACCGCGTTTGTTTAATGTGAGTTGTATGATATGAGAAAATGGGGCAGATTTTGCCCCATTTTTTATACTAAAGCTGAGTGGCAGATTTCATTTTTGATACAAACTCAGTAAGTTTTTTCAGCATTATTTCTGGTTGAGAAAGATTTTCTTCAATAATTTTGATTACGGCAGATCCGGAAATTGTACCAACTGCACCACTTGCTAACGTTTCTTTTATCTGTGCAGGTTCTGAAATACCAAATCCCTGTAATGGTGGTGCAGCATGATATTCCCGCAACTTGTTGACCAAATGATTTAAAGGATGTTCAGCGCGTCGTTCTGTGCCGGTAACGCCTGCTCGGGATAATAAATAGGTATATCCCCGGCCGTAAGAGGCGATTTCACGTAATAATTCATCTTCTGCGTTCGGAGGACAAATAAAGATAGGAGCAATACCGTATTTCATTGCTGCGGTACGGAATGGCCGTGATTCTGATACAGGAACATCTGCAACTAATACAGAATCGATATCTGCGTCTTTGCAGCGGCGATAAAACTCGTCTATGCCATTATGAAAAATCAGGTTGGCATACATCAATAAACCAATGGGAATATCAGGATATTTTGTCCGGATTTTTGCCAACAGTTCAAAACAAAGAGTGGGGGTAACATTTGAGGAGAAAGCGCGCAGATTGGCATTCTGAATTGTCGGGCCATCAGCTAGCGGATCAGAAAAAGGAATACCTAACTCAAGGGCGTCAGCACCACCTGCAATCAGTGCGTCAATAATTTCCAACGATAATTCCGGGTTTGGATCACCTAGTGTGACAAAGGGGACAAAAGCACCTTGTTTACGGCTTTCCAATTGTTTAAATAGCTGCTCGTAACGCTCCATCAGATTTCCCCCCTGGATTTTAAAATATCATGGACAGTAAATATGTCTTTATCACCGCGACCGGATAGATTGACGATCAGTAATTGCGCTTTATCAGGCGCTTGATGGATCATTTTCAAAGCATAAGCCAGCGCATGAGAGGATTCGAGAGCCGGAATAATGCCTTCTTCACGGGAAAGCGTTTTGAATGCAGCTAATGCTTCATCATCAGTGATGGAAAAATAGTCAGCTCGGCCGATACTGTTCAGATAGGCATGCTGAGGGCCGACGGAAGGGAAATCCAGACCGGCTGAAATAGAATAAGATTCTTCAATCTGGCCTTCATCTGTCTGCATCATGGGCGATTTCATACCAAAATAGATACCTAATTCGCCATGTTTCAGCGGGGCACCATGTTGGCCCGTTTCGATACCGTGTCCCGCGGGTTCAATACCAATCAAGCGTACTGATGTTTCAGGAATAAACTCGGCAAACATGCCAATGGCGTTGGATCCGCCACCAACGCAGGCCAGCACGGCATCAGGCAGACGTCCCTCTTTTGCCAGAATCTGGGCTTTGGCTTCTTCACCAATCATACGCTGGAATTCCCGAACTAGGGTTGGGTAGGGGTGTGGGCCAGCGGCGGTACCTAACAAATAGTGAGCCTTATCATAGCTGCCAGACCAGTCGCGTAGTGCTTCATTGCAGGCATCTTTTAGGGTTGCAGAGCCGCTGTGAACCGGGATAACTTCGGCTCCCATCAGACGCATGCGGAAGACATTAGGGGATTGGCGCTCGACATCTTTAGCACCCATATAAATACGGCATTTCATATTTAACAGTGCGCAGGTCAGGGCTGTTGCCACACCATGCTGGCCGGCACCGGTTTCCGCAATAATTTCATTTTTGCCCATGCGTTTCGCCAGTAATGCCTGACCAAGTACCTGATTGGTTTTATGAGCGCCGCCGTGTAATAGATCTTCTCGTTTCAGATAAAGGCGGGTTTTAGTGCCTTTAGTCAAATTACGACATAAAGTTAATGCCGTTGGTCTGCCTGCATAGTTTTTCAGCAGGTCCTGAAACTCTTGCTGGAATTCAGGATCTTGTTGAGCATCAATAAATGCCGCTTCTAATTGTTCAAGGGCTGGAATAAGGATCTGTGGCACAAATTGTCCACCGAAATCACCAAAATAGGGGTTAAGTTTACTCATTATTCTGTTTGTCCATTAGTCAAAGAGTCGTTGTTTATTGGTAGCTACGTAGACGCTGAAACACTTTACTCAATTTATGACTGCTTTTGATCCCCGGCGCACTTTCAACACCAGAGTTAAAATCAAGCCCGCAACAGCCATATTTTGCTGCCTGTTGGCAATTTTCTTCATTTAATCCACCTGCTAACATCACATTGTTGAGTGATTGTTTTTCAAGTAATTGCCAGTCGAAACTTTTGCTGGTCCCACCTTTGCCGTTATCAAGCAGATACCGATCAATATTTCCGGTTTTAGCGTGAAATGAATCTTTCGACATATCAATCGCTTTCCAAATCTGGCAGTTTTCAGGCAATAATTTCCGCAGTTCTTCAATATAAACTTCGCCTTCTGTTCCATGTAATTGCACCGCAGCGAGAGACAGACAGCGGGCGGTATGATTGATAAATGCAGATGATTGATTTTGAAATACCCCCACATATTTGAGAGCAGCCGCATTGATGATTTGTTGAGCTTGTTCGATATTAACTCTACGCAGAGAATGCTCAACGAATATCAAACCACCATAAACAGCCCCTGCTTGTAACGCCGTTTTAGCATCTTGTGGGCGAGTTAATCCACAGACCTTATTTTCCCCCAGAATCAGTTGACGTAATGCCAGATCCAGGTTGGACTGGGACATCAAAGCGCTGCCGATCAGAAAACCATTGGCATAATGGCTGAGTTCACGAATTTGCTGATGCTGGTGGATGCCTGATTCGCTGATAACAATTGTTCCTTCCGGTAACTGTGGCGCAAGTTGTCTGGTACGGTTTAAATCTATAGAAAGATCTCTGAGATCACGGTTATTGATACCAATAATTTTGGCTTTTAATGTGACAGCTCTGATCCGTTCTTCTTCTGAACTCACTTCAGTCAGTACGCCCATATTTAGACTATGCGCAAGTTCAGACAGCATAATATATTGCTCATCGTCAAGAACCGACAGCATCAGCAAAATTGCATCTGCCTGATAATAGCGAGCGAGATAAACTTGATAAGGATCGATAATAAAATCTTTGCACAGCACCGGCTGATGAACGGCATGACTCACCAAACGGAGAAAGTCATAGCTGCCCTGAAAATATTTTTCATCCGTTAATACTGAAATTGCGGCAGCATAAGGCTGATAAGTTTTTGCTATCAGGATGGGATCAAAATCCTGACGAATGAGTCCTTTTGAAGGCGATGCCTTTTTACACTCCAGAATAAAAACAGTCTGTTCACTGTTCAGCGCCTGATAAAAACGACGCTGGCTGGCAACAATAGAATCAATAAAGCTTTCCAAAGGTTGTTGTTGCTTGCGTTCAATAAGATATTCGGTTTTATCATTAACAATTTTCTGTAAAACGGTAGCTTGCATCATTAACTCCTTGCGGCAAGTGCGGTGACTCGTTCATAAGCCAGACCACTGTGAATGGTTTCAAGAGCTTGTTGCGTGTTATGACGTAAATTTTCCTGTCCATGAATTTTCATCAGCAGGGCAACATTAGCGGCAACGGCATCAGCATGGGCTTTCTTACCCCGGCCCTGTAACAATAGACTGAGCATTTCACGGTTTTCCTCCGGCGCCCCCCCTTTTAATGCCGATATTGGATGGTTTTGTAAACCAAAATCTTCAGCATTTAATTGATAATGAGCAATTTCTCCATCATTAAGTTCTGCAACGATTGTTGGTGCATGCAGGGCAACTTCATCCATTCCCCCACTGTGAACAACCGCTGCCCGTTGATAGCCCAGGATTTGCAAGGTACTGGCAATGGGGCCAACCAGCTCAGGGCTGTAAACGCCAATTAATGCCAACGGCGGGCGGGCCGGGTTAACCAGAGGGCCTAATACATTGAACAGCGTCCGGGTTTTCAGTTGCTGACGTACAGGTATCGCATGGCGGAATCCAACATGATACTGCGGCGCAAACAGAAAACAGATGCCGATTTCATCCAGGGCGTTGCGGGCACATTCTGCACTGATATCAAGCGCTATACCCAATGCCGCCAGCAAATCAGATGAACCGGAACGGCTGGAAACACCGCGGTTACCATGTTTGGCGACTTTAATATGACAAGCTGCTGCAACAAATGCACTGGCGGTTGAAATATTGATGCTGTTCGTTCCATCGCCCCCTGTTCCGACAATATCGCAGAAAGTGTAGTCTGGCCTCGGAAATGGCAGGGCATTTGCCAGTAACGCCTGCGCAGCACCGGCGATCTCCTGTGGCTGCTCACCGCGCAATTTCATACTGATAAGGACCGCAGCGAGTTGTGGCTCACTTAATTTTCCTTGAATGATGGCGGAAAACAGTTGCTGGCTTTCTTGTTGTGTCAGTATCTGTGCACTGAACAATTTGTCGAAAATAGATTGCATTTTCATACCTCCTTTTTAATTCAATGCCCAGGTCAGAGTTTGTTCAAGTAATCTGGCGCCATGTGTTGTGAGAATGGATTCTGGATGGAACTGGAATCCACAAACCTTATGTTTGTCGTGGCGAATAGCCATAACGGTGTCGCCACAACGGGCAGAAATCGTCAATTCAGATGGAATTCTGTGACCCGCCAAAGAGTGATAACGGGCAACGGGCAAAGGGTTCTCCAGATCAGCGAACATAGCTTGATTATCATGCTCTGCCAGAGAGGCTTTGCCGTGCAGGATTTCATCAGCGGCGGAAATCTCTCCACCATAGGCTTCAATAATTGCCTGATGTCCAAGACAGATGCCGATCACCGGAATTTTGCCGATTATTTTTTCGAGTAATTCAGGCATACAGCCCGCGTCAGAGGGTTTACCCGGTCCCGGTGAAAGCATCAGTAACGGAGAGGGTAGCGTTCTGAATTGCTGCATAATGATGTCAGTTGCAACGGTATTGCGATAGATAACAACCTGATGACCTTTATTGCGTAATTGATCGACGAGGTTATAGGTGAATGAATCCACGTTATCGAGCAGGAGAATATTCGCCATCAGAAAATCTCCTCTGCTTGATGTGCTTCCGCAATGGCACGAATGACGGCTCTTGCTTTGTTGCAGGTCTCTTCAGCTTCTGCCGAAGGTACGGAATCCAGTACTACGCCCGCGCCGGCCTGAATCGTCGCGATGCCATCTTCCACGTAAGCAGAGCGGATAACGATACAATTATCCATATCACCTCTGCCGGTGAAATAACCGACAGCGCCACCGTAGCTGCCACGACGTTCATTTTCGTAATGGGCGATAAGTTGCATTGCCCGAACTTTCGGTGCACCGGTAAGGGTTCCCATATTCATACAAGCTTGATAAGCATGGAAAATATCTAAGTCATGGCGTAATGTCCCGACCACACGGGAAACCAGATGCATGACAAAAGAGTAACGATCGACTTTTGTCAGATCAGCGACATAGCGGCTGCCGGGTTCACAAATACGGGCTAAATCATTACGGGCTAAATCAACCAGCATCAAGTGTTCAGCTAATTCTTTGTGATCTGTACGCATCTCCAGTTCAGTTCGGCTGTCCAGATCTGCATCCAACTCTCCGGCAGCATTGCGCCCACGGGGACGTGTGCCGGCGATAGGGTAAATCTCAATTTGACGATTAGACGCATCATATTTCAGTGCGCTTTCAGGGGACGCGCCGAACAGACAGAAATCTTTATCCTGCATGAAGAACATATAAGGACTTGGATTGCGTTGTTTAAGTTTTTGATAAGCATTAAGCGGTGCTGGACATGGCAGAGAGAAGCGCCGGGATGGAACCACCTGAAAAATATCGCCCTGGCGGATGTATTGTTGCAATTGTGTCACTATTTTTGCATATGTTTTGTCGTCCTGATTGCATAAAACTTTCATGGCCGGCAGAGAGATTTGTTGTACTGGCTCAGTGGGTTCTGTGATGAGTTTCGCTAATGTTTTCAACCGTTGCTTAAGACGTTGCTCTTCTTCTGGAGAATCACTAAATAGACTGATTTGCAGGCGTGCGCTTTTATTTTGATGGTCGATCACCATTAAAGTTTCTGCCAGATAAAAACAGAAATCAGGACAACGTTGAACAGTTTTTACTGTGGGTAACGGCTCAAACCCGGCGACCAGGTCGTAGGAAAAAAGGCCGCCAATGAATATTGCCTCTGCATTGTCTTGTGATGATAATTCGTATTGTGATGGCAATTCTGCCAGAGAAAGAAGGGCACGCAATGCATCAAATACAGATATGGCTTTCAGGCGACTATCTTCATCGATCATAGTGTGATTGATTGGCGGAAAGATCAATTGAAGAGAATCGTGTGTCATTTCAGATTGGACGTTGCTGGGAAATTTTTTGACCAAAATCGGTAATAAATCTCGGCCATTTTCTGTCAAGGCGTCAAAAGTGACCTGATTGCTGTTTGCGCTGATACGCAAGGCGCTGTCGATGATTAACAGGCTTTTCAGGCTTTTTTTACTGTTAATTTCTGCCGATTCCAGCAATAACGTTGCTGGTCGCTGACTACAAAGTTGATTGAATAGCCGTGCAGGATCGGGCTGATAAGTTATTTCCTGCTCAATGACTGTGAGTTTTGGTTGTTTATCCGTCATTTTTTCGTCCTGATTATGAGTTATGCATATAAAAAAACCCGCCTTTCTGGCGGGTTTTGGTAATTTGGCACTGTTGATTTATGTGCGTGACCATACCGCCCTTAATGGGAAGTTGTGCCACCAACGGATAGACATCATAAATACAGTCATTTTCAGTGCCTCTTTCGCATTAAATAGAGATGATATACGGGATGATACTGCCATTTCTTTTGTACTAGTAAACTGGAACGGTGTTTGTGTGTCAAGAATTTTATGAAAAAGATTCTATTAAATTTTTGTCGATTGGTTGGGTAAGGGTATAGAAGACGCGAATATTAATAAATTTATTATTTTACTGTCATAAATAACTAATATTATCATTTTATGATATCGCTATGATGCATATTTAATAATATTACACATATCAATTTTGTTTCATTAAAAACAGAATTTAGCTGTAGTAAATCTTGATTAAATAGCATGACTGGCTAGCTTTTTATTGAGTCAATAGGCAAACGACGAGAATAGACAATCAATTTTTATATCTGCATATGAAAAAAAGAGGTTTAACAGATATTGCTGTAAGAAGTAGTATTCAGACCTCTAACATATCGTGTTACTTAAAGTGTGCATTTTCATGCGCTTAAGATATTTAATCCTTTTTATTCAATACATTATAGGTATTCTTGGTAAGCAGTTTTTAATATGACTACTTATAAAGCCCTACTGAATTCCGGCATAGGTTGCCATGATGTAACTTTCTGATATTTAAAACAATTGTACCGTTAGTGGAGTATGATATGAGTAAAGATGAATCAAAAGCAGATAGTCAACTGGTATATCAAACTGATCCTGGATATAAGCATGGTACAGAACTTATCGGTGCGGGTGCTGCGCAAAAAACTTATGAGCTAAATAAGTTTGACCCTAAAAACGTTGATAACGCATTATCGTATACACCAACAAGACTGGCTAAAACAGTTTTCAATACCTATGACGAGAATGATGATTTTGCTGTTCTCTGTTATTTAACTGATTGGTCAATCTACGATAGGCGTCTAATGCCAACAGACGATGATGATTTTAAAATATATGGCGGCAGAGGTGCTGATTTAATGCGCCTTAAGGGTGATAAAGACAAAGGAAAACCGTTTAAAAGAATTATCTTTAGCTTTGCAGGTATTATTGGCGATACTGGAGAGAAACAAATAGCCATTATGACAGCGGCTAAAGATGGATGGAAGATGGGAGATACTGATGAAAATATAATTAAAGATCATAAAGGCAAACCTATCCCGATTGATTCTTGGGCTGATGTTGGTTCTTATCTTAATTGCGGTTTCAGTGGTTGGAAGGATGACGATTGGAAGTTATATGAACAAGATAAGGCACAAGGGGTATTAGGCGGTTTACATTTACTCCAGAAGGAAAATCCGGATCTGGAAATTTCTGTCAGTGTTGGCGGCTGGTCAATGAGTGGTGCTTTTTATGAAGTGTGTCGTGATGATACATTTCGCCAGCGGTTTGTTGAGGGTGTTAAAGATTTATATACCCGATTCCCTATGCTAACTCACATTGATCTTGATTGGGAATATCCTGGTTCTGCCGGAGCGGGCAATCCAAACGCTCCAGATGACTATGAGCATTTTGTCAAACTTATTAAGGATTTGAAGAGTGCGAATATCAGTAATTTAAAAGGGATCAGTATTGCTGCTTCTGCCGATATAGAAAAAATCAAAGCAGCGCATATTCCAGAATTGATCGCAGCCGGTGTTAATGAAATTAACTTAATGACTTATGATTTTTTCACATTAGGTGATCAAAAGCTTTCTCATCATAGCAATCTTTATCGTAATAAAGATGACCAATATTCTAAATACTCAGTCGATGATGCAGTTAATTATCTCATCTCTTTAGGTATTAATAAGAAATTAATTTATATCGGTTATTCTGGTTATACACGTAATGCCAGAACTGCGGAGCTAGAGAGTAATAATAATGAGCAGTTAGTTGGGAAATATACTGATGGAACATCTACGGTAGGGAGTTTTGAAAGCAGTGTCACTGAATGGACAGATATTATCTATAACTATGTTGATTATGAAAATCAAATAGGTCGTAATGGTTTTGCGGTTTTCCATGATCCGATTGCTAAAGCGGATTATCTTTACAATAAAGATCTCAAAGTATTTATGTCATTAGATACCCCCCGTTCAGTAAGGGAAAAAGGTCGCTATGTTAAAGAAAAGGGATTAGGTGGTTTATTTATCTGGACGGGTGATCAAGATAACGGTTTGTTAACTAATGCTGCTCATGAAGGGCTGGGGCGTAAACCAATTAAAAAAGTGGTTGAAATGGAGCCATTCTATTTCGAAGGTGAACTTCCTTCTTACGACAAACCGAAAGAGAAACAGTGTGAAACATGTAAATTAAATTGAATTGACTCTTTAAAAAATTTCACTGTTTAATGTGGTTATAGTTTCTATAACTGTTCTATTCAGGTGTTTCCGATTAATTAGGTTGGAATAATACAATGGATAAATATAAAAACTCTCCTGGTGAAAAACAGGATATAACAAAAGTATCACCGTTGTTGGCTGCGGTGGCAGAAATAAAATCGCCAGCATCGTCAATATTACCGACGAGTTATATATTGTTAAACTCAGTACAGAAGGAAGATAATTCCACTATCACCCTGCTTAATACACTCCAGCGTTTGGGTTATCATTCTATTTTTGACATTATTGAAGTGTCAAAACAACGTTTTATTAAACGCCATAATGAATCTTTATCTGGCCATGCAGAGGCGATTTTTGATAAAGCCGTTAGTGCGGCTAACCAACTGGTGCAAAATTATCGGCAAAGGCAACTGAGAGATTATGATGGTGAAACATTAAGAAAAGCGAGTCATCAGGCAAGATATTTTGCTTATAACAATGATAATGCTGATGAGAAAGAAAAATTACCTGATTACAGCAATTTATTTCCTGAACCTTGGGATAATTTCTGCCAGCCGGATGCTATTGAGTCTCTTGATAGTCCGGTAAATTACCTGCTTGATCTTTATAAATTCGTAAAACAAATAGAGCTGGATGGTTCTAATAATGCCGTGGGCTTGGAGCAAAGGCGCGCAGATATTCCTGACTTATTACTTGATAGTGATAATCTTTACAAAGAGATCACAGCAATATCTGTTGTGAATGATGTTTTGTCAAAAAGTGCCAGAGAATATATTGATCAAACAGGCCATGCGGATAAGACGGTTAATCAGGTTTTAGGAGAGACCCGTTTTCCATTCATATTACCTTATAGTCTGCCTTCTCAGCAGATTAATAAAGGCTTGGCTGAAAAAGAGACTGAATTAGGCACGATTATTCAGCAAGTAGATCAGCAATTTCCCTGGCATATCTTAACTGAAAAACGTGATCAGGCTTTGTTTGCCTATACTCAATTGAGTAAGGAGCAAATGACTTTACTGACAGAGAAAAGTCCATTTTCACAAAACTTTTTATCACGTGAACAACTTATTAAGAGTTATTTCAGTACAAGTACGACAGAAGTATTGCCTGAACGTGATATTTCAAAACATGCTTATATTATTCTTTCTGGTGAAAATATCACTGGGCCGACATCGTTGAGTGATAATGTCGATAAAGCCTATGATGAGATTGTGATTACCTGCGAAAATAAGGCTAAAGAGACAATTAAAGTTAAACTTCGCGGTGAAAATGTTCTGACCTATAACCGCGTAAAAGCAAGGATGGAACCATTTGATAATTCATCTCCATTCAGTCGGAAATTAAAGTTAACTTATGTAGAAAGTGATAATAGTGAAATTGGTAATTTGGATAATGGTCCTTTCTTTGGTGAAATGACAGTCTATGCTGCGGTGCCAAAAGAGAGCGAAAATAATACCTCGGTAAATATTGAAGGTGTTAATTTCCTGACTATGACTTACCGTTTTGCTATTGCCAAACAAGGTACTGAACAATCAGAATTATTGCCAGAAGCAGATAAATTTTTCCAAGATAATTATGGCCTTTCTGCGGATGACAGTGTGAAATTAACCGAGATTTTGTCTTTTGGTCAACAGACAGGATCGAAAGTGACAGATCTCGAGCACTTATTTAGCAGTGGTAACTTCCGGCCTTTAGTTTCACCGAATGCGGTGTTTTCTAATCCCATTTTTAATAGCGAGCAAACATCAGAACATTTTCCAGCACCTTACCATTATGGTGGTGTTTATATAAATTCTGGGCAATTAGAGGCATTAAGTATTGTCAGAACCGACTCTGGGCGCCAGATAAATGCAGTTTCTGATTTTCGTTATGATCGAATGAATCGCTTTATTCGTTTACAGCGTTGGTTAGCGTTACCCTATCATCAGCTTGACTTACTGGTAACCTCAGCAATAAAAGCTGAACCAAAGAATATAGAACTGGCTATTTCTAATAATACATTAAGAGCGTTAGGCTTATTCCAGCATTTATCTACACAATATAAAGTATTACCAGAGGCGTTTGCTGGATGGATATATCAAATTACACCATTCTCTATCAGCAATAATATTCCTTTTTTTGATCAACTTTTTAATCAGTCTAAACTTTTTGATCAGCCCTTAATCTTGGATGGTAAAGTATTTAGCTATACAGAAAATCAAGGAGATGGAGCGAAAACAGTCAAACAACTGTGTGCTGGATTAGCTATTTCTGTATCCACATTTCAAGTGATTGCGCCTATTGTTGAGAGTGCGCTGAAGCTCGCTTCTGGCAAATTGGTACGTAATCTCGACGTAGTGTCCAGACTTTATCGCTTAGTCACTATTCCACGATTATTTGGTTTTTCTGCGGAAGATGGATTGATTCTGGCCGATATTTTAACGGATAAAAGCGGGTATCTGGCAAATATACCGGCTTTAGGGGAGAAAGATGACATCCTCAGTATTATTGCCCGGATGGAAGTTTTAACGTCTTGGTTAGCCAAAATAAAACTGACACCTATCAAGCTCTCTTTATTATTAGGTAAAACTCAGCTTCCGTTAGTGCCAACAAGTGGAATGTTAACCTTTTATAAGGGAATTTCTGATGGTCTTACTGATAATGTGTGTTTAAAAAAATCTGATTTTAATCGGCAAGAGATAAATGACATAGATTGGTGGATTATTCTGTCAGATAAAGAGGGTGTTTTTGATAGAGATAATGGATTAGTAAAAGATATTCCATTGATATGGGGAAAAACGGACGAAGAATCTCTGAGGAAAAAGATTGAAGATATTGTCAAGGAGAAAAAGATAAATCCAGATAATAATCAAATTAATATTGTCTTGCAGATTATATTGCAAGCTAAAACCGCACAAGAGAGTTTATTATCTAGCGCTGTTGCCGGTGAATATGGTGTATCAAAAGATATTGTGCCATTACAGCTTCGTTGGTTGGGAAGTAGTGTCTACTCAGTACTGAAGCTGGTATTAGATAATACGCCAGAAAAAGTTGAGGATATTAAAAAAGAGTTTCTGGACCTGACTTACAGTCTGTTAATTTATACTCAATTAATTAATGCATTGAGCGTAAGTAATAATCTGTTGTTATTGCGCCTGACAAATCCTAAATGGCTTGGACTAAGCGCAGATGAAACAACAAAAATATCATTATCGTTAGATGAAATTTTCCTACTGAATCGCTATCAGGATTTATTGGAAAATGCAAAACAAAATGAAGATAAGACTCAAGAATATTTTACTTTTGCTAACAATGAAACTTTACTACAGTCAGAAGAAGATGATAACAATTATAAATGTGCGCAGTTACTGGCTGAAATTTTAGATTGGGATCCTGATGAAATTTATCTTGCTTGTGAAAAAGGAGGATTAGAAAAAACACGTGTAATGACTTTATCTCAAATAGATTGGATACGGCGACTACAACAACTTTCTGTGAAAACCAATTTGTCCGTTGAACCTTTATTAGGTGCTGGTGCACTTGACGTTAATTCAGGTTTTGAAGCTTTCCAAAGCATTGGTGAAGCGGTAATGGCCGCATTAAAAGCGCAAGGAGATGATGAGAATGTCTAATTTAATTGAAGCAAAATTACAGGAAAATCTGCGTGATGCATTAGTGGATTATTATCTTGGGCAGATTGTTCCGCATGATACCGCTTTTCAATCCCGGCGTGAAAAAATTAAAAATGTGGATGATCTGTATGATTTTTTGTTGTTAGACACTCAGGTTTCTTCCAAAGTAAAAACAGCCCGTGTCGCACATGTTACCCAGTCTGTACAACAATATATTAATCGTATTGTTTTGAATTTAGAGTCAGGTTTATCGATGACTCAGGAGGATGCAGATAATTGGCAGGAGTTTGCTAATCGTTATGGCTATTGGTCTGCAAATCAGCAACTGGCTATTTACCCGGAAGTTTATGTTGATCCCACATTACGTTTAACAAAGACAGAATTCTTCTTCCAACTTGAAAGTGCACTTAATCAAGGAAAGCTTACGGATGATGTTGCTCAGAAAGCCATATTGGGATATCTGAATAACTTCGAAGAGGTCAGTAATTTAGAGGTTATTGCGGGTTACGAAGATGGTGTTGGTATTGCCGATGATAAGGTCTATTTCATTGCCAAGACCCGTACCCAGCCCTACCGTTATTTTTGGCGGACTTTAGATGCCAAACAGCGCAATAATCAGACTGACGAACTGTATCCTACCGCCTGGAGTGAGTGGAAACTGATTAATGTCCCTTTAGAAAATACATATAACGGTATTGTTCGTCCAATTATCTTAAATAACCGGTTATATATTAGTTGGTTTGAAGTTTCTGAAGAAAAACAAGATAAAGATAATAATATTAAATATCGCACCAAACTTAATTTGGCCCATTTGGCGTTTGATGGTACCTGGAGTACCGGAACGACGGTTCGTGAAGATTTACTTGATCATGCTATGAAAGAGTTGATTGCTGTTCTCGATCGTACCGGAGATGTTGAACGTTTAGCGTTGGTTGCATTTGTGCGTATGCAAGGTACAGATGATAAGGAGAAATCTTTCGATTACGATGAGGTCTTCACCTATGTTTGTGACAACCTGTTAATGGCGGCAACGGATTTACCTAAATCACCTAATCCAAAGTTATCCGATCTGGATTCATACGGTGCGGCTTTAGTCTGGTTCTATTTCCGGGAACCATCGAATGGCGGGCCGGAAGAATATAAGCAATTGGTGCTTTATCCCGTTAATAATAATATGAAGTGGCCGATAGCGGGGGAAAAAGAGTTTGAAGGAAGTTTGGGTACAATAGATCAATTTGATCTGCAAGCTGTTTATGTTGAAGGGACACTGAATATATCTCTTACGTCCAAATCAACGTATAAATATGATTTTAGCAGAAGCAAAAATATTCTTTATTGTATTTGGCTGGAGGATAGCAAGGGTGAACGGTGTTGGCTGAAATATAAGGTGCTTACCCCGGAAGATTACGATCCAACATTGAGTGTGGTACTGAATCGGTGTGACAGGAATGATGTGACGGTTGTCACTGGTTTTAGCCTGCCATCAGAAACTGGAGCCGATATTGCAGGTAGAATTAAGCAAAAACTGAGTGTCGGTAAATTACTTCGTGACAAGGTTCAAATTAAGCAGACTAAACAAACCCAATATTTACAATTTCCAAAAGAAGAACAACCAGAAAGTTGGTATTCTGATCAAGCGATTCGTTTAAATACGCTTTTTGCAAAAGAGTTAATTAGTAAGGCGAGTCAGAAACTGGATAAAGTTCTGAGTTGGGAAACTCAAAATATTCATGAAGAGCCGATTACCGGCAATAATTCGAAACCCATCGATCTGAAAGGGTCAAATGGTATTTATTTCTGGGAATTGTTCTTCCATATGCCATTTATGGTGGCCTGGCGGTTTAATGTGGAACAGCGTTATGAAGAAGCCAGTCGCTGGATTAAGTTTATTTTTAACCCTTTTGAAAGTAGTGATGAACCAGCATTAACACAGGATAAGCCACGTTATTGGAATAGTCGCCCGATCATTGATGAGCCAAAACGATTGCGTAGTCTGATAGAACCGACGGATCCTGATGCAATTTCTGCCAGTGAACCTATTCATTATCGTAAGGCTATTTTTAACTTTTACGTTAAAAATGTTATCGATCAAGGTGATATGGAATATCGGAAGCTTCAACCTACTGCCAGAACGCTGGCGCGTCTAAGCTATGCAACGGCAAGTTCGCTATTGGGTGCCCGTCCTGATCTCCAATTAGCCAGTTCCTGGCAGCCAATCACTCTTGAAGATGCATCATATAAGAAGAATAGCGCCGTACGTGAATTGGAAATGATAAGTTATCCTTTGCCATATGCCCCGGTGGTCCATGATAAAACTATTCGTGCGCTTGATAATGATCTCTTTATGAAACCTATTAATGAAGAGTTGACTGCGTTGTGGGATAGAATAGAAAACCGGATTTACAATTTACGGCATAATTTAACGCTGGATGGTAAAGAAATTTCGATGGATCTTTATGATTCGAAAATTTCTCCCAGAGGGTTAATGAATCAGCGTTATCAGCGGGTTGTTGCTGCCAGAAATGCCAGCAGAATGAATTTCAGAGTGCCAAATTATCGCTTTGAACCAATGTTGACACGGGCAAAATCCGGTGTCGATACATTGATACAATTCGGTAGCACGTTGTTAAGTCTATTGGAACGCAAAGATAATCTGAGTTTTGAATCATTTCAGATGGTTCAGAATAACGATCTCTACCGTTTTGCCGTTGACCTCCAGCAACAGGATATCAATATTAACCAGGCCAATCTTGATGCGTTGCAAGTGAGTAAACAATCTGCTCAGGAGCGGTACCAACATTATAAAAGTCTTTATGATGAAAATATCTCGCCAACGGAACAACAGGTTATTGAATTACAATCTCAGGCATCTTCTGCCCTGTTGGCTTCACAAGTATCAAGGACCGCCGCGGCCGCGCTGGATTTAATCCCCAATATTTATGGATTGGCTGTCGGTGGTTCGCGCTGGGGAGCGGCTTTGAATGCGGTTGCTGAGATAGCGACACTGAAATACCAATCTGACAGTACTAAAGCGGAAAGTCTCAGTGTTTCTGAATCTTATCGCCGTCGTCGGCAGGAGTGGGAGCTGCAATATAAACAAGCTGACTGGGAAGTGAAGTCGATTGAACAACAAGTCAGTATCCAGCAGTTGCAGGTCAGTGCGGCCCGTAAGCGTTTGGCGCAAGTTGAAGCCCAGCAGCAGCAATCTCAGGCCCTGTTGGCTTATTTCTCCAGTCGTTTTACTAATGAAAGCTTATATACCTGGATGATTAGCCAGATTTCTAGCCTCTATTTGCAAGCTTATGATGCGGTTTCATCGTTGTGTTTGTCCGCACAAGCCTCTCTACAGTATGAACTTGGGTTAGGCGAGCAGAATTTTATTGATGGTGCGAGCTGGAATGATCTCTATCAAGGGCTGTTGGTAGGTGAAAATCTGAAATTGGCGCTGCAACGCATGGAACGTACTTATGTTGAGCAAAATTCACGTAGATTGGAAATTATCAAAACGATTTCGCTTAAATCTTTATTGGGCGAGTCTTGGGAAGATAACCTTAAAATTCTGCAAGCGCATAATGCCATCACGTTTAATCTGGATGAATTAAAACAATTTGGTGCGGATTATCCGGGTTTATTTAATCGGCGGATTAAATCAGTTTCGGTTACGCTGCCTATGTTAATTGGGCCTTATGCAGATATTTGCGCCAAATTAAGTTTGTCGGGTGTGAGCAGTTATACGACAAAAGCCGATCTCAAAACCGTTGAAAAGATGTTGAAAGAAGGGACTCGTGCGCAAACCCCTTATACTGTTCGCAGCATACAGCCCAATCAACAAATCGCTTTATCTACAGGTACTAATGACAGTGGGATGTTCACGCTTAATTTCGATGATGAGCGTTTCTTACCCTTTGAGGGGGTAGGAGTAGGATCGAGCTGGAATTTCCAATTTACCAATATCTCGCAGGATTTAGAAAGTCTGACGGATGTGATTCTGCATGTTCGATATACCGCGCAAGAAGGACCGGCATCATTTGGTATGGCTGTTAAAGCGTTATTAACAAAGGAAAATTCAGATTCATAATGGTGAGAATTAAGAATTAAATAAATTAGTCATCTGAATTTAAAATTCTTATTTTTTATCTTTAATATTTAAATTAGCCTCTTCTACCCATGGGGAGGCTAAATATAAATCGCATTGGAGTTTATAAATGGTAAATAAATATACTTATACTTCATCAAGATCCATGTCCGATGTCAGTGATATTATTGGTGAACCATTAACCGCATGGAAAAATCAGGCAGGCGGTCAAGTTTATAATGTTATTTTTAATAGTGGTGTTTATACCAATACTTATTGGGTTGAACGCTGGCATATTCCCGATCCTTCTTCTAAGGAGGGAACACCGCATAATGCCTGGAAATATATCCGTCCAGCGACAGAAGAAGAGATAAAACAGCATGGAAATCCTACTGACGGGAGTGTTAATCCAACCGAAGATATTCCTTCACCGGTTTTACAGCCGGATGATATTACAGAGAAAACCTATCAACTACCAGATGTTAATTTTAAGCCGGATGGTTCAGGTAACAATCTTTCCTACACTGCGACTCGTGTTTGTCGCCCGATGTTTAATGAATATGAGAGCGATAAATCCAGACCGAAACTTTCTGCTTATATTACTGATTGGTGCCAATATGATGCCCGCTTGGATGGTGAAAATGAAGAGGCGGGTGATCGGGGAAGGGGATTTGACTTAAGCACTATCAATATCACCGCCTATGATAAGTTAATATTCAGCTTCCTGGGTATTTACGGTGACACTGGTGTTAAAGGAAAGAAGATCAAGGAAGTTGCAGAGGGCTGGAATAGCCAGAGTGATATCAAAATTACCGAAGGTCATATTGTTCCTCTTGATCCTTATGGTGATTTAGGCACTGCCCGTAATGTGGGATTACCTCAGGAAAGTGCGAATACGGATATTAATTCCGGGACATTTCTGCCTTTTTATCAACAAAAGAAAGCATCGGGCTTATTAGGTGGATTACGCGAGTTACAAAAAAGAGCGCGTTTAGCGGGTCATAAACTTGAATTGGCTTTTAGTATTGGTGGCTGGAGTATGTCCGGTTATTTCTCAGTGATGGCGGCTGATGTAGCACAGCGTCGCGTTTTTGTTGACAGTATTGTTGATTTTTTTGAGCGCTTTCCCATGTTCAGTTGTGTCGATATTGACTGGGAATATCCTGGAAGTGCTGGTGAGGTCGGTAATGTTATCAGTGAAAAAGATGGGGAACATTATGCTTTGTTAATTAAAGAATTGCGTGAATCTCTGGATAGCAGATTTGGACGGGAGGCAAGAAAAGAGATTTCTATTGCCTGTAGTGGTGTAAAAGCGAAATTGGAAACATCTAATATCGCAGAATTAATTAAGAATGGCTTGGATAACATTTTCTTAATGAGTTATGACTATTTTGGTACTGGGTGGGCACCTTATATTGGTCATCATACTAATCTCTATTCACCAAAAGATCCTGATGCATCAGGTGCCTCTGATTTATCTGCGGAAGTTGCTATCAATTATTTACATCAGGATCTTGGCATACCTTTGGAGAAAATTCATTTAGGTTATGCTAACTATGGGCGTGCAGGGAAAGGGGCAAATCTTGAAACCCGTGCTTACGATATAAATGGCAATGCATTAGGAACAATGGAAAAAGGCTCACCTGAATTTTTTGATATTGTTAATAATTATCTGGATAGTGAACACACGCTTGCTACCGGGAAAAATGGTTTCGTGTTAATGACGGATACCAATGCTGATGCCGATTTCTTATTTAGTGAAAAAGAAGGGCATTTTATCTCATTAGATACGCCTCGCACGGTGAAACAGAAAGCTGAATATGTAGCCAAGAATAAACTGGGTGGTATATTTTCCTGGTCAGGTGATCAGGATTGTGGCTTATTGGCAAATGCCGCCAGAGAAGGGATGGGCTATGTTGCTAAATCTAATGATGAAACTATCGACATGGGGCCGCTCTATAATCCGGGTAAGTTCCAGTATTTGAAATCTATTGGTGAAATGAAGAAAAATTCTGATTAACTTTCATCCTTTATAGGAAGAAGTATGAAATTTCTTACCTTTTAAAATGATAATATTCAGCCCGGTATTTAGGGCTGAATACCGTTCTTTTCTGTAAAACGTCGCCATTTACCGTTAAGCTACCGGGTCGTATGTTCTAATCTATTCGGGCAGGAAAAGGAATAATGACAAATTCGACCTCTGAGTTGGTGACAATTTATGATCTTCATAGCCATACGACAGCATCGGATGGTTCACTTTCACCATCAGAGTTGGTTGAACGGGCGGTGGCAATGGGAGTTAATGTATTGGCAGTGACTGATCATGATACGACAAATGCTATTCCTCTGGCCCATGAACATATCCGCAATCATCATCTGCCCTTGAAATTAATACCCGGCGTTGAGATATCTACCCTGTGGGAAAATATGGAGATTCACATTGTGGGCCTGAATATAGATATTCAGGCAATTGCAATAACTGAATTGTTGGGTAAACAGGCTGAACTCAGGAAAGCGCGCGGAATTGAAATAGGTCGCCGGCTGGCAAAAGTCGGTATTCCTGATGCTTGGGCAGGAGCAAGTCAGTTAGCGGGGGGTGGTCAGGTGACGCGGAGCCATTTTGCTCGTTATTTAATAAAAATCGGTAAAGAGCCGACTATTGCGAAGGTATTTAAAAAGTATCTGGCAAAAGGGAAAATAGGATACGTTCCACCGCAATGGTGTACAATTGAACAAGCTATTGATGCCATTCATCAATCAGGCGGACAGGCAGTGATTGCGCATCCGGGGCGATATGATTTATCTGCCAAATGGTTGAAACGTTTGATTGTCTGGTTTAAGCAACATGGTGGTGATGCAATGGAGGTTGCACAGTGCCGGCAGGCACCTAACGAGCGGAAACATCTCGGTCAATTGTCACGGGAATATGATTTGATGGCATCGTTAGGTTCTGATTTTCACCAGCCTTGTTCATGGATAGAGTTAGGGCGTAAATTGTGGTTACCCGGTGATGTGATACCAATATGGCGCAACTGGTCACTGTAGGGGCTGCATAAAATAAGAGGCAATTTATGAGCCAGTTTTTTTATATTCATCCTGATAATCCGCAACCACGCTTAATCGCGCAAAGTGTGGATGTGTTCAAAAAAGGTGGGGTCGTGGTTTACCCAACTGATTCCGGTTATGCGATTGGTTGCCATCTGGAAGATAAAGATTCGATGACCCGGATATGTCGTATCCGTCAGTTGGACAGTAATCATAATTTCACCTTGGTGTGTCGTGACTTATCAGAGATATCGACCTATGCTTATGTTGATAATTCGGCTTTTCGGCTGATTAAGAATAATACGCCAGGTAATTACACCTTTATTTTGCGGGCGACCAAAGAAGTGCCTCGTCGTTTGATGAATGATAAGCGGAAAACCATTGGGCTACGTGTTCCATCTAATCCAATTGCGCTGGCTCTTCTTGAACAAGTGGGTGAACCATTGATGTCCACCAGTCTCATTTTACCGGGGAATGATTTTGCTGAATCTGATCCGGAAGAGATTAAAGATAATTTGGGTAAACTGGTTGATCTGATTATTCACGGTGGTTATTTAGGGCAGCAACCGACAACGGTAATTGATTTGACTGAAGATACGCCTGTTGTCATACGCGAAGGTGCCGGGAATGTAACGCCATTCTTATAGGTTAAGCAGTAATCATTTTTAGAGTCTATATAAAGCCGGTGTATAATATACTGGCTTTATACCCGTTATCTTTCAAGTTGCCTCTTTGTTGGCTGCACTCGCTCACCCCGGTCACATAGTTATCTATGCTCCCGGGGATTCGCTCCCTTGCCGTCGCGATGCATCTTGAAATCTATCGGGTATATATTTTTGATTTTCAATTGAATTGAAATTTTTATTATTTCTTTGAATTATTAATAGTAACCAAATAAAATCATCATGGTATTAATAATTAAATTGATTTTAATAAATCGATAATAAAATATTTACCTCACCTAAGATAAGTTTTCTAAAATATTATTAGGTATAAAACTTTAATCTGGTTTTTTTAAATAAATAGCAGTGTAAAGTATCACAGTAATTAATTAAGGTGATGTCTATTTAATGAAGAGTAAAATAATTGATGGATTAAGAAACTATAGAAATTTCACCAATGTCTTGCATTGATTATTTTATTATATTTAATAATTATCTTATTTTTTAACTCTTAGGGGGATTTATATCTTTGGATAATCATGTTTTAGCTTGGCTATAGCAGTAATAAATCTGTGCTTTTCCAATGAGTTTCGGGGTGGATGATAAATGGGTATATTTATTGGAATCATTGATTCCAAAATTAGTGTAGAATGCCCGGCCACGGACTGGAGTGTATGACTTGTTTTCTAACACTTTATGTTAAAAAATTTATTAAAATCAGTTTGTTATGGTTTTTTTCTAATGTGACATATTGATTGATATATATAACACGACGCCTGTGAAGGCGACAGCAGAGGTTGCTCAATGAGCGGTAAGACACAAAAATCTGAAAAGTTACAGAAAATTCTCGCGCGTTCCGGTCACGGTTCTCGCCGCGAAGTAGAAGGTTATATTCAACAGGGGCGCGTCAGTGTTGACGGCAAGATTTCCACTTTAGGTGATCGCATTGAAGTTCAGCCCTCCACAAAAATCCGCCTTGATGGTCGGATATTAAATATCAAAGAACCACAAAAAGAAGTTTGCCGTGTTCTGGCTTATTACAAACCAGAAGGTGAACTTTGCACCCGCCATGATCCAGAAGGGCGGCCAACCGTTTTTGATCGTCTGCCTAAGCTATTGGGCTCCCGCTGGATAGCGGTTGGACGTCTGGATGTGAATACCTGTGGTTTGTTGCTGTTTACCACAGATGGTGAGCTGGCGAACCGTTTGATGCATCCAAGCCGGGAAGTTGAGCGCGAATATGCTGTTCGGGTTTTTGGTGAAGTTGATGATGCCAAACTGAAACAGCTGACTAAAGGGATTCAACTGGAAGATGGTCCGGCATCATTCTGTACTGTCGCGTTCAAAGGCGGTGAGGGGATGAACCAATGGTATAACGTCACGCTGACAGAAGGACGCAATCGTGAAGTTCGTCGTCTTTGGGAAGCTGTGGGTGTACAAGTGAGCCGTCTTATTCGTGTGCGTTATGGTGATATTGGCTTGCCAAAAGGTTTACCACGCGGCGGTTGGACAGAACTTGGCTTGGAGCAGACTAACTATTTGCGCCAATTAGTGGGTTTGAATGCAGAGATGGTTTCCAAAGTGGCGGTTGAACGTGATCAACGCCGTCTTAAAGCTAACCAAATCCGCCGTGCAGTTAAACGCCATACTCAGGGAACATCACGTCCATCGGCAGGAAAGCGCCCGGGGAGCTCCCGCCAGAATGCGGGGCGTCCAACTGCCCCAAAAGGCCGCTAATTTCTATTTCCAGGCTCTGTGGGCCTCGTGTAATCACGGGGCCTTTTTTACCAGTCGATTCCTTTTTGTGCTTTAATGCCGGCATCAAAAGCATGTTTTACCGGGCGCATCTCTGTGACGGTATCGGCCATTTCCAATAATTCACGGTGGCAACCGCGGCCGGTAATAATAACGGATTGGTGTTCTGGCCGGTGTTTCAGGGCAGTAATCACATCTTCAAGAGGAAGATAGCCGTAACTCACCATATAAGTTAGTTCATCCAGTACCACTAGATCCAAATCAGGATCGGCCAGCATTTCCAACGCGTGGCGCCATACCTGGTGGCAGGCTACGGTGTCGGTTTCCCGGCTTTGGGTTTCCCAGGTAAAACCTGTCGCCATAACATGGAAATTCACACCATGCTGTTCCAGCAGGTTTTTCTCGCCATTCGCCCATTTACCTTTTATAAATTGGATAACACCGGCACGTAACCCATGACCTACCGCACGGGTCACTGTGCCAAAAGCCGCCGTGGTTTTGCCTTTTCCATTGCCGGTAAAAACGATGAAAATTCCCCGTTCTAGCTGTGCAGATTCAATACGGGAATCGACTTTTTCTTTCAGGCGTTGTTGCCTTTTTTGGTGCTGGTTGTCATTGATTGTCATTATTCGGCTGGTCCTGCTTTGCGTCCGGGTTGCGCATCAAAACTGATGCCTGTTTTACGCAGACTGTCGCTGCCCATGAGATAAAGATACAGCGGCATAATATCCGCTGGTGTTTTCAGTTTAGCAGAATTTTCGTTAGGGAATGCGTTGGCTCGCATATTTGTGCGTGTGCCTCCAGGGTTGATGCAATTAACGCGCAGAGAACGGTGTTTATATTCTTCCGCTAAAACTTGCATCATACCTTCAGTTGCAAATTTAGAGGCGGAATAAGCTCCCCAACCACTGCGACCTTCACGGCCAACGCTTGAACTGGTAAAGATTAATGATCCGTGAGGTGATTTCAATAATAACGGAAGCAATGCCTGAGTTAACATAAAGGTTGCATTGACGTTGACTTGCATAACATCGTGCCATAACTGAACCGGCTGTTCTGCCATTGGTGCGACGGCACCCAGTAATCCGGCGTTATGTAATACACCATCCAGACGTGGATAGTGTTTCGTTAAATCGTCAGCAAATGTTTTACACTCTTCGGCTGTTGTGGTGAGTAGATCCATGGTGTAAATAGCTACAGGGGTGCCACCTGCTTGTTCTATCTCTTTTTTGACAGCTTCCAGTTTGTGTGTGGTTCTGCCAAGTAAGATCATTTGTGCTCCATAACGGGCATAAGTCAAAGCCACTTCACGACCAATCCCATCTCCAGCGCCTGTAACCAGAATAATACGTTGTTGTAGGAGGTCATGTTTAGGTTGGTAATGTAACATTTGAAGATTTCCTGTTATTGATATACCCGTTATCTTTCAAGTTGCCTCTTTGTTGGCTGCACTCGCTCATCCCGGTCACATAGTTCGCTATGCTCCCGGGGATTCGCTCCCTTGCCGTCTCGATGCATCTTGAAATCTATAGGGTATAGAGCGATTTTTTGCCGCCGGAGGCAGTTCAGGCTATCAAAACAGAAATTGATATATTGAGTCAAATTTGTAAAAGCTGATTGCTTAAACAGTAAAGGGTGAAACATTGCAGGCGTTAATATCGGTTTTTAGTTAGAATGAAAAATATTAATTATCAGAAGACAAAGGTGGGTTTTGTGGAGTATTTATCTCTTTACGGGTTGTTTTTAGCCAAAGTGATAACGCTGGTGTTGGCCGTTATTGCCTTGGCTATATTTGGTATTGGTATGGGAATGCGAAAATCTTCGCTAAAAGGCGAGCTGAAACTGACAGACCTTGGCGAATCATACCGGGATAAACAGCGTCAAATGCAGCAGGCTCGAATGACCGAAGCCGAAAGAAAAATCTGGCGCAAAGAGTTTAATAAACAACAAAAGCTCGAATCCAAGCAGAAGAAGAGTAAGGCTAAGACAGGGCAGAAAGGATTACAGAAACCTTGTTTCTATGTGCTGGATTTTAAAGGCAGTATGGATGCACATGAAGTGGATTCATTACGTGAAGAGATTAGCGCGGTTCTGGCAGTGGCAGATGCAAAAGATGAAGTCTTGCTGCGTCTTGAAAGCCCCGGTGGAATGGTTCATGGTTACGGACTTGCCGCTTCACAGCTTGCTCGTCTGCGCCAGAAAGGTGTCCGCCTGACGGTCGTCGTAGATAAAGTGGCTGCCAGTGGTGGTTATATGATGGCTTGTGTTGCTGATCGGATTGTTGCCGCGCCATTTGCCATTATTGGTTCTATTGGGGTGGTTGCTCAGATCCCAAATATTCATAAGTTATTGAAGAAAAATGATATTGATGTAGAACTGCATACGGCTGGTGAATATAAGCGCACATTGACTTTTTTAGGGGAAAATACAGAGCAGGGCCGGAAAAAATTCCAGGAAGATCTCAATCAGACTCACGAATTGTTCAAAGCGTTTATTCATACACATCGTCCATTGCTTGATGTGGAAAGTGTCGCTACAGGCGAATATTGGTATGGCACACAGGCGAAAGAAAAAGGGTTGATTGACGAAATTGGTGTCAGTGATGATCTGTTAATTACTCAAATAGATCACTGTGAAGTTATTGGTGTCAGTTATACACGTCGTAAACGCATGGTAGAGCGTTTCACTGGCAGTACAATGGAAAGCATTGATAAACTGTTATTACGCTGGTGGCAGAGAGGAGAAAAGCCTTTGCTTTGATTAAAATACCCCGGCTTTGAATGAATAAATCCTGGCGTACCCGAAACGGCGTTTTTTCTTAATGCTTTGGGGCGCTTTGGTATCGTGTCTGTTAACAGCCCGGTTGATACGCTGATTGAACCGGGCCACGCTCATTTCCCATTTATCGTCAAGATGTTATTCCCCTGAAAAACCAGATATTTTGTCCCTGTTAAAACATTACAGGTGTTACATAATTTGCTTTATATACCACTTCACCTATGTGATGAGAATCAGGATTTTCTACACTCATAATTGGTACTCTGGCTTCGCGTTTATGTGTTCTATCTGGCTGATTTCCAAACAAGTATAAGTCACTTTTACACCGAATCGTTGGTGCATTTAAACGCACTATACATATTCCCCAAAATGGCGACTTATTAATAATATTCCTAAGGAAATAAAGTATTATGGCTATTTCGCAATACGATATTCATACCCGTCATGCTGTCATCTCTGTTACTGATACTGGCGGTAATGGGTTACCTGTACTCTTTATACATGGTAATTCAAGCAGTAAAGACGTTTTTCGCCATCAAGTGAGATGTTTTGGCGACGAATACCGCATTTTGACTATTGATTTGCCAGGGCATGGCGCTTCATCAAACGCAGTGGATCCTCGCCGGACTTATTCTATATCTGGTTATGCTCTCTGCATTATCGAAGTACTGGAAAAATTAGGCATCAATAAAGTTGCTGTTTTCGGATGGTCACTGGGTGGTCATATCGGGTTGGAAATGATCTCGCGATTCCCGGGGATTGTTGGATTGATGATTTGTGGCACGCCTCCGGTGAGTCCAGGCGAAGAAAATGTCAGCCTTGGATTTAAGCCAAGCCGGTTCATGGCAATATCGGGTAAGGCTTCGCTGACTGAAGAGGAAATTACAGATTATACTTTGGCGCTGTATGGCAAAAACGCGCTTAGTGAACCATTTCTTAGAGCCGCAGTTGCACGGACTGATGGTTTAGCCCGGCAATATATGTCCGAAGCGTCTGTTTCACCCGATGTCATGGATCAACGATTGTTGGTTGAAACAAACCCAACTCCTCTAGCGATTGTTAATGGAGCAGAAGATTTATTTGTCAATATTGACTATATCAATGGAATAACCTACAAAAATCTCTGGACTGGTCGTGTTTATAATTTAGCCAATCTTGGGCATGGACCATTTTGGGAAGCGCCGGAGAGGTTTAATGTCATGATGGCGGGTTTTTTCTCCGATCTTCACCTGAAGATTAAATAATATTCAAAGTTTATAGTACATAGTGTTTTATATACCCGGCAGATATAGTTTTAGATGATTTTTATATATCTGCCTATTCGTTTCGTTGCTCTATAAATTTTTGTTATTCATTTTCATCCAGAGAAAATTCACCACGGAATACCAGCATATCCCCTTTTTGTGCTACATCGTCTACGTACATACCCTGAATAAAATCCTCGTGTTGGCGGATAATACGGTTGGCTTTTTCCAATAATTGTTCACGTTTAATTGATGTCGTTCCCTTTCGCATTTCTCTGCCCCTATCAAAAATAATTTGTTGCGCATCATTTTTTATCAGGTAGAGTGTGAACTTTTCGTCATGCAGATGGAAGATTTTGTTTACGATTCGTTTCATTCATTTGCATAGCTCATGGGCGGTATCTAAAATACCTTAAATAATTCAACAGGTTTCGCGTTCAGGTGGATCATCTGAATAAAAATAAGTTGATATATTGAGAATCTATCGCAATATAAAAAGAGGTTTTAAATACCGTGATATGGACGCTGTGAATTCCGTCATCTGAAAAGATAATTAGGTAAAGATAACTATGGGTAAAGCTCTTGTAATAGTGGAGTCCCCGGCAAAGGCCAAAACAATCAATAAATATTTGGGGAGTGACTACGTGGTGAAATCCAGCGTGGGTCATATCCGTGATTTGCCGACCAGCGGCTCAGCCAGCAAAAAGAGTTCGAGCTCATCTACCGATAAGTCTAAGAAGAAGGTCAAAAAAGATGAGAAAGCCGCATTAGTCAGCCGTATGGGGGTTGACCCATACTGCGGTTGGGAAGCTGATTATCAGGTTTTGCCAGGCAAAGAGAAGGTCGTGGCAGAGCTGAAATCACTGGCTGAAAAAGCAGATCATGTTTATCTCGCAACGGATCTTGACCGTGAAGGAGAAGCCATTGCATGGCACTTGCGGGAGGTGATTGGTGGTGATAGTGATCGTTTTAGCCGGGTTGTTTTTAATGAGATTACTAAAAACGCCATCAAACAGGCATTTGATAATCCAGGTGAATTGAATATTGACCGGATAAACGCTCAACAAGCCCGTCGTTTTATGGATCGGGTTGTGGGGTATATGGTTTCTCCGTTATTGTGGAAAAAGGTTGCCAGAGGGCTTTCTGCCGGTCGTGTGCAATCTGTAGCGGTCCGCCTTGTTGTAGAAAGAGAGCGCGAAATTAAAGCGTTTGTGCCGGTGGAATATTGGCAGTTACACGCTGATTTACTGGCGACAGGTGAAATTTCACTGCATATGGAGGTGACTCATAAGCAGGGTAAGCCGTTTAAGCCGGTTAATAGTGAACAAACTCAGGCCGCCATATCGTTACTGGAAAAAGCCCGTTACAGAGTTATTGATCGTGAAGATCGCCCAACATCCAGTAAACCGGGTGCGCCATTTATCACCTCCACATTACAACAGGCTGCCAGCACGCGTTTAAGCTTTGGTGTTAAAAAGACCATGATGATGGCCCAGCGTTTGTATGAGGCTGGGTATATTACCTACATGCGTACTGACTCAACCAACCTGAGTCAGGATGCGCTGGACATGGTTCGTGGTTATATCGGTGATAATTTTGGTGATAAATACCTGCCGAAAACAGCGAATACTTACAGCAGTAAAGAGAATTCACAGGAAGCGCACGAAGCTATTCGTCCTTCCAACGTTGATGTCATGGCTGAACAGCTGAAAGATATGGATGCGGATGCGCAAAAACTGTATCAGCTTATCTGGCGTCAGTTTGTTGCTTGTCAAATGACACCGGCACAATACGATTCCACAACCCTGACGGTACAGGCGGGTGATTTTGAGTTGCGCGCCAAAGGCCGTACATTGCGTTTCGATGGCTGGACAAAAGTGATGCCTGCATTGCGCAAGGGCGATGAAGACCACACTTTGCCTGTTGTTGGTATTGGCACTGAACTTGACTTGCAACAACTGCTCCCAAGCCAGCACTTTACCAAACCGCCAGCACGTTACAGCGAGGCGTCTTTGGTTAGGGAACTGGAAAAACGCAGTATTGGTCGTCCGTCTACCTATGCTTCCATTATTTCCACGATTCAGGATCGTGGTTATGTTCGGGCGGAGAGCCGTCGTTTCTATTCAGAGAAAATGGGGGAAATTGTAACTGATCGGCTGGAAGAGAATTTCAACGAGCTGATGAGTTATGATTTTACCGCGCGAATGGAAGATCAGCTCGATCAGGTCGCAAGTAATAAAGCTGAATGGAAAGGGGTTTTAGATGAGTTTTTCACTGATTTCAGTGAACAGCTTGATGTCGCCAATAAAGACCCGGAAGATGGCGGAATGCGGCCTAACCCGATGGTGATTACCTCCATCGCGTGTCCGACATGCAATCGCCCTATGGGTATTCGCACGGCAACCACTGGCGTTTTCTTGGGTTGTTCCGGTTATGCGTTGTCACCTAAAGAGCGTTGCAAGCAGACGATTAACCTTATCCCTGAAAATGAAATTCTCAACATTTTGGAAGGGGATGATGCGGAAACAAACGCATTACGTGCTCGTCGTCGTTGTAGAAAATGCGGTACAGCGATGGACAGCTATCTTATCGATACCCAGCGTAAATTACATGTTTGTGGTAATAATCCGGCTTGTGATGGCTACGAAGTGGAAGAGGGCGAGTTTCGCATCAAGGGATATGATGGTCCTGTTATCGAGTGTGAGAAATGTGGCGCTGAAATGCACCTGAAAATGGGGCGTTTTGGTAAATACATGGGCTGTACCAATGAAACGTGTAAAAATACCCGCAAGATCCTGCGTAGTGGAGAAGTCGCTCCACCAAAAGAAGATCCGGTTCCGTTACCTGAACTTCCTTGTGAAAAGTCTGATGCATATTTTGTATTGCGTGATGGTGCCGCTGGTGTCTTTTTAGCAGCAAATACTTTTCCTAAATCGAGAGAAACCAGAGCTCCGTTGGTAGAAGAGTTGGTTCGTTTTAAAGACCGCTTGCCGGAAAAACTACGCTATCTGGCTGACGCGCCTGTGGCTGATGCTGAAGGTAATAAAACGGTTATCCGTTTTAGTCGTAAAACTAAACAGCAATATGCTGCTTCAGAGAAAAATGGCAAGGCAACGGGGTGGAGTGTGTTTTATGTTGATGGGAAATGGGTTGAGAAAGATAAACAGTAATAATTTTTAAGAGAATCAACACTCTCTTTTTCTCAAAAAAGAAGTCATTTTTTTCTATTAAGCCAACCTTATAGGTTGGCTTTTTTCATCTATCAACAGAATTTTAAAATATATGAATTAAAATGCAGCTATAACCTTCGTTATGGTTTTTCAATTATTCGTTATATAAATATATAATCGTGTTATAGTGGTTATATGAGAAAACATTATTATTTCTATTAGTTATAATAAATAGCAAACAGCAATATCAAGCCAGATTTTAAGTCATAATTGTTCACAGCGTTTATTTGGGGATGGTGCTTATATGAAATTGCAACAACTTCGTTATATCGTAGAGGTGGTAAACCACAACCTTAATGTCTCATCTACGGCGGAAGGATTGTATACATCTCAACCAGGGATCAGTAAGCAAGTCAGGATGCTTGAAGATGAATTAGGTATTCAGATTTTTTCACGCAGTGGTAAACACCTGACGCATGTTACTCCCGCAGGTGAAGAGGTTGTCCGAATTTCTCGTGAAGTATTGTCTAAAATTGATGCAATACGGTCAGTTGCCAGTGAACATACTTATCCGAATCGTGGTTCGCTATATATCGCCACTACCCATACACAGGCCCGTTATGCATTACCTCCTGTGATTAAAGGATTTATTGAGCGTTATCCGCAGGTCTCTTTGCATATGCACCAAGGGTCGCCAACGCAAATTGCTGAAGCTGTGAGTAAAGGTAATGCTGATTTTGCTATTGCCACTGAAGCGCTGCATTTATACGAAGATCTGATAATGTTGCCTTGCTACCATTGGAACAGAACGTTAGTGGTGACACAGGATCATCCGCTGGCGGGTAAAGAGAATGTTTCAATTGAAGAATTGGCTGAATATCAACTGGTCACTTATACCTTTGGTTTTACCGGTCGTTCTGAATTAGATGTTGCATTCGATAAAGTGGGCTTAAAACCTAAAATTGTTTTTACTGCTACTGATGCCGATGTCATTAAAACTTATGTTCGGTTGGGTTTGGGGGTTGGGGTTATTGCCAGCATGGCGGTTGATCCGGTGCAGGATAAAGACCTTATTTGCATTGATATGCGAGATAAATTCAGCTACAGCACAACTAAGATAGGTTTTCGTCGTAGCAGTTTCTTGCGCAGCTATATGTATGATTTTATGTGGCGTTTCGCACCTCACCTGACGCGTGATGTTATTGATCAGGCGGTTGCTTTGCGTTCAAATGAAGATATCGAAATCATGTTCAAAGATATCAAATTGCCAATCATATAATACAATAATAAGGGAGATAATGGCTTCCATTATCTCCCGGATTTTACTTATCAGGTTGGATCAAACTCACCACTGAAGAAATCATCGGAATCTTCTATTGATATTTTTCTGTGTTTATTAATGAAATTATCAAAACTGGCCTTAAGATCAGGATGTTCGAGCGCTTCGTAGTCTAAGACCGATATCAAGGATGAGTATTCAAAATCAATATTAACATTCTCATTAGAAGCACAACTTGATAAAAAATTTGAATTATTACTATCGAAATTAATCCGATAGAGTTTTAGTTTCGGAATATATACCGTCTTTTCTCCGACAACCAAGGTATCTATGGCAATTGTCAGTGTCAGAGTAGAATAAAAACCTTTATTTTTCCGAATGCCTAAACGAATCGTTTCTCCTTGTTTGGTAAGAAAGTCAGCGAAGTTTGCCAGCATATCTGTATTTTCGAATACAACAACATTCATGATAAAATGAAGAAAACTTTTTGAGATGCTTAGACCAGTCAATGAGTCTGTATAGTTTTTGGATTCGACTTTACTGGTACCCATTAAAGGGAGTTTGTTGACGACTTGAGTCCAGAATGCCATATCTGTTTTATATTTCTCTCCATGCTTTTCTGCATGTTTATTGACATAATTAGTTGCGATGGAGGAAAGTGCAATTAATGTTTGACTTAAACTATTGGTTTTTTCCTGAACATCTTTTTGATCGGATAATTGTGTTGCTATAATGAACTGAACTAAACCATCTTTTTCTTTATATGTGTTTGTATTTTCTATATTAAAATAAGTTCCATCGATGTGGAAGAACTTATTGGCTTCATTGATTTTCTCGATATGATCCTGGTGATTTATAACTGAGTCTTTTATATCCATAATTTTGTCCTTATTCTTTTAATTAATAATTAGAGTCCAATTTAATTGTTGGCGAACTAATTCTAGCTGATTGTCATTCAATTGTTTACCTGACTAAATCATCAAAATTTATTATAGAAATTCTGATGGATAATCTGAATTGACAAATTGTGTGGTAATAAAAAACAATTATTTGCTTATATGTTATGTTTAACTTGTGCCATTATCATAAGATGGCTCTGAGTGATGCCAACATAATAAGAAGGAGGAGTTATGTCGTTTGATTTGAAAAAGGTTTGTGTTTCAACACTTTCCGCTGCAAGTAAAGAATATGATTATTACAGTTTACCACGGGTTGCTAAACATTTAGGTGATATTTCCCGCTTGCCTAAGTCAATGAAAGTTCTTCTGGAAAATCTTCTGCGCAATATTGATGGTAACTCTGTTGTTGATGACGATTTAAAAGCGATTATTGATTGGCAAAATACTGGTCATGCAGATCGGGAAATTGCTTACCGTCCGGCTCGTGTATTAATGCAGGATTTCACGGGAGTTCCAGCTGTCGTTGATTTAGCGGCTATGAGGGATGCAGTTCAGCGTCTTGGTGGCGATGTTGAACAGGTTAATCCATTGTCACCTGTTGATTTGGTTATTGACCATTCTGTTATGGTGGATAAATTTGGCACGGAAAACGCTTTTGAACAAAATGTTCAATTAGAAATGGAACGTAACTATGAACGTTATCTGTTTCTGCGTTGGGGACAACAAGCATTTAACCGTTTTCGCGTCGTACCGCCAGGAACCGGGATTTGTCATCAGGTCAACCTGGAATATCTGGGCAAAACGGTTTGGCATGAAACGTATAACGGGCGAGAATTGGCTTACCCTGATACCTTGGTTGGTACGGATTCTCACACCACTATGATCAATGGCCTCGGTATTCTGGGATGGGGGGTTGGTGGTATTGAAGCGGAAGCGGCTATGTTAGGGCAGCCTGTTTCCATGCTTATCCCTGATGTGGTGGGTTTTAAACTCACCGGAAAGTTACGCGAAGGGATTACTGCGACAGATCTTGTGCTGACAGTGACACAGATGCTGCGTAAACAGGGTGTGGTTGGGAAATTTGTTGAGTTTTATGGTGATGGGTTAGCTGACTTGCCATTGGCAGACAGGGCAACCATTGCCAATATGTCACCGGAATATGGTGCAACGTGTGGTTTCTTCCCGGTGGATGATATTACACTGAGTTATATGCGGTTAACAGGGCGTACAGAACAGCAGATTGCTCTGGTTGAAACATATTGTAAGATCCAAGGGCTATGGCGAAATCCGGGTGATGAACCGGTATTTACCAACAGTCTGGAACTGGATATGTCTACGGTGGAAGCGAGCCTCGCCGGGCCGAAACGTCCACAGGACAGAGTTGCTTTAGAGCGAGTACCACAGGCATTTCAGTTAGCCATTGAGCTGGAGATGAATAAAGCGCAAGGAAAAGTCGCCTCAGCCTCCGTTAATCTGGATAACCAAACGTATGAGTTAGAAGATGGTGCGGTTGTCATTGCTGCGATTACTTCCTGTACCAATACATCTAACCCCAGTGTGATGATGGCTGCAGGTTTACTGGCGAAAAAAGCGGTTGAGAAAGGGCTTAAACGCCAGCCGTGGGTAAAAACCTCACTGGCACCTGGCTCAAAAGTGGTGACGGATTATCTTGAGATTGCTGGCTTTACGCCATATCTGGAGAAACTGGGTTTCAATCTGGTGGGCTACGGCTGTACAACTTGCATTGGTAACTCCGGGCCGTTGCCTGAATCTATTGAAATTGCGATTAAGCAAGCCGATCTTACCGTCGGTGCGGTCTTGTCTGGCAACCGGAACTTTGAAGGCCGGATCCATCCTCTGATAAAGACTAACTGGCTGGCATCACCACCATTAGTTGTGGCATATGCCTTATCCGGCAGCATGAAAAAGGATCTGACTAAAGATCCTATTGGTCAGGATCAGCAAGGCAATGATGTCTATTTGAAAGACATATGGCCAGACAGCAAAGAAATTGCTGAAGCGGTTGATAAAGTTAAGGTTGGCATGTTCCACAAGGAGTACGCCGAAGTATTTGATGGTGATGAGACATGGCAATCGCTGGATGTTGTCAGTTCTGCAACTTATGATTTCCAGCCTGACTCTACTTACATTCGCCACCCGCCATTCTTTAGTGAGATGACAGCGGAGCCGGAAGCGATAACGGATATTCATGGCGCGAATATACTGGCTATTCTTGGTGATTCTGTCACCACAGACCATATTTCCCCCGCGGGGAATATCAAAGCTGACAGTCCGGCAGGGCGTTATCTTCAGGAACATGGCGTTGACCCTAAGGATTTTAACTCTTATGGCTCAAGGCGTGGTAACCATGAAGTGATGATGCGCGGAACGTTCGCCAATATTCGTATTCGTAATGAGATGATTGCGGGTGTAGAAGGGGGATATACCCGCCATATTCCATCACAGACACAATTAGCGATTTATGATGCGGCCATGCGTTATCAGGAAGAAAAAACACCATTGGCTGTTATTGCCGGCAAAGAATATGGTTCTGGTTCGAGCCGCGATTGGGCAGCGAAAGGAACCCGGTTATTGGGGGTTCGGGTGGTGATTGCGGAATCATTTGAACGTATTCACCGTTCTAACCTGATTGGTATGGGCGTATTACCACTGGAATTTCCTCAGGGCGTAAACCGTAAAACGCTAAATCTGAAAGGTGATGAGACGATTGATATTGCCGGGATGAATAATCTCAAGCCTGGTCAGATAGTCCCGGTAAAAATGACTTATGTTGATGGGCGTAAGGTGGTCGTTGAGGCTCGGTGTCGTATTGATACCGGAACTGAACTGGATTACTTCCACCACGGCGGCATTTTGCATTATGTCATCCGCCATATGTTGAAATAATTTTTACACCACATAAAGATGGCGCCAGTATTGGCACCATCTTTGTCAGCTAAAATAAGTAAAAATTAAGGCTCCTCGGGTATTAAATGTCCCATTTTTCTGGCTTTAGTATTCAGATAATGAGCATTTTTAGCATTGCGGCCGGTAATTAACGGAACCCGCTCCACAATGTTAATACCTGCTTCGGTCATAATTTCCACTTTTTTAGGATTGTTTGTCAGCAGACGAATAGCATGAACGCCCAGCAATTTATACATGTCTGCACATAAGGTGAAATCACGTTCATCGGCGGCAAAACCTAACTGATGATTAGCTTCTACCGTATCCGCGCCCTTATCCTGTAATGCATAAGCGCGAATTTTGTTTAGCAGGCCAATATTACGGCCTTCTTGCCGGTGGTAAAGTAATATCCCCCGTCCTTCCTTAGCAATTTGAGCCAGAGCTGCTTCAAGTTGAAAGCCGCAGTCACAACGCAGGCTAAACAGGGCATCACCCGTCAGACATTCTGAATGGATCCTGGAGAGAACAGGTTCATTATCAGAAATAGTGCCATATACCAATGCGACATGATCTTGACCTGTAGCGATTTCTTCAAAGCCGATCATTAAAAAGTCGCCCCAGGGGGTAGGTAATTTAGCCTCAGCTATCTGTTTTAATTGCATCTTATTGTTCATATGTCGATTCAGACTCGTTATAAGAATGGATTGTAAAAAAATAATACCGGTCTGGGAAATCAGCTGAAACTGCACAAGAAATTTTCTCTGATTATAACGCACGTGCATTTTGCCATATTTACAACCAATTATCTGTGAAAAATCTTCAAATAATTGTATATAAGTAATAGGTATAACATCAATGTGTTAAACTATAGACAGATTTTTAAAGTGTATATAAGAATAATGTGGTAGCGGATATGAATCAATTTATCAGACCTATAGTTGTAGCGACTATGATTTTATTGTTGCCGCCTGTTGTCGTGTTGATAGCAGGATGGCAATGGCAACCTATGGGAGAGCGCCAGTAGCTTGAAATACTGTATTGGATTACGGATACTTCTGGAGAGTCGTGGGCTTGTCTGACTTCTCTGTTTTTTATTTTTGGGTTGTTACTGTTACTTCGTACTTCCGTCAGGCAGGGGATAATATGGATCGCTGTTGTTATAGCGCTGCTTTTGACAGGGCAAGGTATAAAGGCTTTGATTAAAAATACCGTTAAGGAACATCGTCCCTATGTTGTTTGGCTAGAAAAAAATTATCGGGTGCCGACAGATGAGTTTTATCAATATCAGCGAAAACAGCGGGCCAAATTATTGGACCAGTATTTGAAAGCGGATGACCGTATTCCACCATGGCAACTTACTCACTGGAAAAGTGAAACGGGGTATGCCTTTCCTTCCGGGCATACCCTATTTGCTGCGAGTTGGTCGTTGCTTTTAGTGGGGGTTTTATGGCCGCGTCGTCGCTATATTTTATCCACAATCGTGACGATATGGGCGGCGAGTGTTTTGATCAGCAGAGTGGCATTAGGTATGCATTGGCCGCAGGATCTTATCGCATCAACGTTAATTAGCGCGGTGTTGGCGATGGTTATTTGTTGTCTCACAGAAAAGTGGCGGTTGATTAACTTCCACAAGGATTTATATAGGTAATTGCTTCTTATTTACACTTAGTTAGTGGGAAGATATCGCAAAAAAGCGGAAAGGCGCATTTATCATGATAAATTGCTTCCTTTGCCCAGACTGGAAATGCTAATTTAATGGGCCGTTATGTCTGTTATTTGGCATAATACCCAAGCAACAATAGATAACAGGAAAAAATGTGAAATATTTTCTGATTTTATTACTGGTGTTGGTGATCTTTGTCATCTCTGTGACTCTTGGATCAAATAACGATCAGATTGTTACTTTTAACTATCTGATTGCTAAAGGAAATTACTCTTTATCTACGCTTTTGGCTGTATTGTTCGCCAGCGGTTTCGTGTTAGGCTGGGTTATCTGTGGATTATTCTATCTTCGTACTCGTTTATCATTGGGAAGGGCTGAACGCAAGATTAAGCGACTAGAAGCACAACTGGGGCAACCTGCTGAACCTCCGGTTACTCATTCACCGCTTGTATTTAGCAAGGAATAAATTCCCATGTTAGAGCTGTTGTTTCTGTTGCTTCCTGTGGCCGCTGCTTATGGCTGGTATATGGGGCGCAGAAGTGCTCAACAGGATAAACAACAAAATTCTGATCGCTTGTCGCGGGAATATGTTGCTGGGGTTAATTTTCTCCTTTCGAACCAGCAAGATAAAGCGGTGGATCTGTTTCTTGAAATGCTTAAAGAGGATAGTTCCGCTTTTGAAGCGCACCTGACTTTGGGGAATCTGTTCCGTTCCAGGGGGGAAGTGGAACGGGCTATCCGTATTCACCAATCTCTCATGGAAAGTGCTTCTCTGACATTTGAGCAGCGTTTGCTGGCGACTCAACAATTAGGCCGCGATTACATGTCGGCGGGTTTATACGATCGCGCCGAAAATATGTTTGTTCAGTTGGTGAATGAAAAAGATTTTCGGCAAAATGCGTTTCAATCACTGCTTACGCTTTACCAGGCAACCAGTGATTGGAAAAAAGCCATTGATATCGCTGAAAAATTAGTTAAATCCGGCAAACACGATATACGGGAAAAAATTGCGCATTTTTATTGTGAACTGGCTTTGCAGGAAATGAGCGGTGATGATCTTGATGAAGCTATTGGCTATCTCAATAAAGCTGTCCAGGCAGATAAAAATTGCGCCCGGGTTTCTATCATGTTGGGACGTCTGTTTATGGTCCAACAGGAATACACCAAAGCGGCGGGTTCTTTGAAATCTGTTCTTGAGCAAGATAAAGAGTTGGTCAGTGAGGTGTTACCTATTCTCCAGGAGTGTTACCAGCATCTGAATCAGATTGATGAATGGGAAAATTTCCTCAAACGCTGTGTAGAAGAGAATAGTGGGGCAACTGCCGAACTTTTACTGGCTGATATTATCGAGCAGAAAGAAGGCCATGAAGTCGCGCAAATCTATATCAATCATCAATTAGAACGTCATCCGACGATGCGCCTGTTTTATCGCCTGATGGATTACCATTTGGCGGAAGCGGAAGAAGGCCGGGCGAAAGAAAGTATTATTTTGCTGCGGGACATGGTGGGTGAACAAATTCGTACTAAACCTAATTATCGCTGCCATAAATGCGGCTTTACTTCTCATTCACTTTATTGGCACTGCCCATCATGCCGCTCATGGGATTCGATTAAACCCATCCGTGGGTTGGATGGTCAGTGACAATATCACAGTAATATTTCTTTGTTGGTCAAAAAGGTTAAAAAATGACATCGCATACCTTAACATCATTCGGTAAACAGATTAGCTCGCCTGTAATTGTTGCTTTAGATTACGACAATCAGGATGCTGCCTTGGCTTTTGCTGACAAAATTGATCCACAGGATTGCCGCCTGAAAGTGGGTAAAGAGATGTTTACCCTTAATGGTCCTCAGTTTGTTAAGTTGTTGCACCAGCGTGGCTTTGAAGTATTCCTGGATTTGAAATTCCATGATATTCCCAATACTACAGCCAGAGCGGTAGCTGCTGCGGCTGAGATGGGGGTTTGGATGGTAAACGTTCATGCCAGTGGTGGCACCAGAATGATGGCGGCGGCGAAAGAAGCGTTGCTGCCTTATGGTAATGCTGCACCGTTGTTAATTGCCGTTACGGTATTAACCAGTATGGAACAATCGGATCTACAAGGTATCGGTATTGATATTACGCCAGCGCAACAGGCTGAAAGGTTGGCAAAACTCACGCAGGAGTGTGGGTTGGATGGTGTGGTTTGTTCTGCACATGAGGCTCAACAACTGAAAAACGCTTGTGGTCAGGATTTCCGGCTGGTAACGCCGGGGATCCGCCCGGCAGGCAGTGAAGCCGGTGATCAGCGTCGTATCATGACGCCGGAACAGGCGGTACTGGTTGGTGTTGATTATATGGTTATCGGGCGTCCGATTACCCGTGCAGCGGATCCGGCGGCAGCCTTGCGTCAGATTAATCAATCTATTGCAGGAGTTATTAATGCAAGATAATAATTCGCGTCTGGTCTATTCCACAGATGGGGGCCGTATTCAGGAAGAAACGGCTAAACCTCAGCGTCCGAAAGGGGATGGTATTGTTCGTATCCAGCGCCAAACCAGTGGTCGTAAAGGAAAAGGCGTTTGCGTTATTACCGGCATTGACGCTGATGACCAGACACTGGTCAAGTTGGCGGCTGAATTAAAGAAAAAATGTGGCTGCGGTGGTTCAGTAAAAGATGGCGAAATAGAAATTCAGGGCGATAAAAGGGATTTATTGAAGCAATTGCTTGAAGCCAAAGGTATGACAGTTAAATTGGCTGGTGGTTGACAGAAGGGCGGATATTCGCCCTTTATTTATATTATTTCTTAACGTCAGTTATCAATAATATCACTACTTAACAATGAAAATAAATAAATTATCATTCGGATTATTATGTATAAATAGCCCCCATCTTCTGATTAAATAATAAAAAAATTAAAATTTAACATGTCAAAAATAATTTTTTATTTCATTAAAGAAATATTGATATTATTTTATCATTTGCATAATAAGATAATTAAATATTACTAAACAACATATTATCTGTTTCATAAATTCTTTTACGTCATGATTTTGGTATCATAATGCACTGTAGCCTATTTCAGGCGGTTTTTTTGTAAAAATGAATATCTTTATGATAAATGTGATTATTATTAAAATTACTTTTTAAATCATAAAGATGGAAAGTTTATTCTGTTTTTTTAGTTAAGAGGTTGACTATGGAGAACGATCGTTCTACCATGAAGAACATGGAAAATGAGAAGGCGGCAAACATCAGGGAAAACATGTTGGATGCTGTAGATGAATTAATTTACACCAGGGGGATTGCAGCGACAGGTATCGATCTGATAACGCGCACGACCGGTTCTTCACGTAAAACAATTTATCGTTATTTCGGTACCAAAGATGGGTTGGTTGAAGAAGTTCTTCGCCGACGGGATGAACGATGGATGGGGTGGTTTACTTCATCAATAGCCGAATATAAGACGCCAGAAGAGAAATTGCTGAATATTTTTCTGGTATTACAAACATGGTTCGAAAGTGATGATTTCAGAGGATGTGCGTTTATCAATACATCCGGTGAACGGCTTGATCCTGTTGATCCGGTAAGAATTATTGCTAAGGAGCATAAAGAGAAAGTTTTTACTTACGTTCTTTCTATTTGTGAGGAAATATCGCCGGATTCATCGGTGGATTTAGCCAGGAAATTTTTGATTCTGATAGAAGGCGCTATTACCACTGCCCATATAATGAATGATAGAAATTATGCTTTGGAAGCAATGAATATCGCTAAAGCATTATTGAATAAATACAATGTGAGTTAATAGAAAATTTAATTATAATTAATTAGGAGACAAAATATGTCTGATACAAAAGAAATTCGCCAGCCAGTACCGCCATTTACCCGGGAAACGGCTATTCAAAAAATTCGCTTGGCCGAAGATGGATGGAACAGCCGTGACCCTGCAAAGGTTTCATTGGCTTATTCATTGGATACTCATTGGCGTAATCGCGCTGAATTCGTGCATAGTCGTAAAGAGGCTCAGGATTTTTTAGCCAGAAAATGGGAGAAAGAGCATGAATATCGTCTGATTAAAGAACTTTGGGCGTTTACTGATAATAGAATAGCGGTTCGTTATGCTTATGAATGGTGCGATGATTCGGGTAATTGGTTTCGCTCATATGGTAATGAGAACTGGGAATTTAACGAAGATGGCTTGATGTACAACCGCTATGCTTGTATTAATGATCTACCGATAAAAGAGTCTGAACGAAAATTTCATTGGCCTTTAGGCCGCCGCCCTGACGATCATCCTGGATTATCTGATTTAGAACTGTAATTTAATAGCAAATAGAAAATTGTAGATATGGCTGGTTTATAGGCGTCCCTAATAAGCCAGCCGTGATGCTTTTTACGTTATTTAGGGGCAGTTTACCCAATCTTCGATAATTAAGCCATCCACACGCTTAAACTCGCGGGTATTATTTGTCACTAGGATTGCTCCACACGCTAGTGCATGTCCTGCGATAGCTGTATCATTAGCGCCGATCGGTGTTCCTGCTGTGGTCAGTGTGTTTTTAATATTGGTTGTAGCATCTACGGCGGCTTTATCCCATGGCAGGATGGCATCAAGGCGTTGACAGAATGCTTCAACGAGTATGGTATGTTTCGGAGAGGCTTTTTTGCCAATAGCTCCAAATTTCATTTCCGCATAGGTAATTGCTGAGATAACAATTTCATGTCTGTACAAAACACATTGTTGTAATTTATGGAGAACATTCGCAGGCTGCTCTCTCATAATGAAAGAGCAGATATTGGTATCCAGCATATAAATATTTTTCATAATTTCACGCGACCTTCTTCGATAATATCAGGGCGTGATTCTAAAAAATCGTTATCAGCTTTTTCCTGTGACAGAAAAGAATCCCATGTGGGTTTTATTGGTTTCAGAATAATGGAGTCCCCGATACGGGAAATTTCTAATTCGGCGATACCATCAAAATCCATATCTTTTGGGAGTCTTATTGCCCGGTTATTACCGTTTTTAAATATCGCTACGGTACGCATGTGAACCTCCTTTTGTTTAATATATGTACACAATATAGGCTTGCACTTAGCATATGTCAACATATCTATTGTACTTCCAAGTCAGCAAGGTTTTCAGCTAACATCGTCACGCAAGGGAGTTGGTCGGATAAGCGCAGTCTGGCAACAGTCTGCGCTTATCCGACTTAAATACCGTCAAAGAGGAAATCGAGTGCCGCCTTTACCTGATTACGGTATTGCGATGCATCGCAAAATTCAGCACCCAAAGCATGAACAGATATACTGGCTAGTTCATGAGTCATGACAGCATATTCTTTGTCGTCTATCAGCCTGATAAGGGGGATCATTCGAACAGGGCGACTGCTGTCAGGATATTTTTCAACTGGCAGCAGTGGGATCACAATTCGACGGTTTAACTGCCCGATAATGTCACTCGTGACGTCCAGCAACAGGGGATAAACAACGGTTTTCCCAGTATTACGGTAAACGGTGAATTGCATCGTTAAAATGTCCTGTATTCATCACTGAAACAACCATGTTCGTCATGGAAACGGTTTAACGCCCCCAGAGCTTCCTTATTATCTTCCTGCCATTTCAGTGTCTCGTGATGACGTAATTCGGCATCCAAGGCGGCGGTCAGTGTAGCACTAAAGTTAATACCTGCTTCACGTGCCCGGCTCAGTAAGCTTCGTTCTACAGTCAGTGTGACGCTCTGTGTGTTGCGTTGTCTTGCTGTCATGATTTATCTCCGGTATTGAGTATGCGTGTAGTGTACACGTATATATACACGAATTGTAGTTCTGAATTCGGCGGCGACATCCGCTAAGAGGCAGTTTCAAGGGTGAGAATTCGATGCCACTATCAAGAGTGTCATGAGTGTACTATTGTCTATCTGGTATAAATAAGGCGGGGAGGGGTTCCCCGCTTTAGTTTGGTATTTCAGATGATGTAAAGGTACGTTTTAATTATCTATAAATAAGAAAGGGGCGATACCGACGATTTTTTCTGTTGTGAGATTATGATGTAAATTTACCGTAATAACAGAATAAATAATTGCTCCGTCGAGGGTGAATGTCGCCTCCCGTCGCCGGCGTGAAAGGCTCACCGTTGGTTCCAACGTGGGTTCATAACCACCGCCAAGCCCAGTATCATGCACTGATTTCATGTTTATTCTGTTCAATTCTTCACGACAGGCAACAAAGGTAATTTCGTCATACTTTGCCATTGTCTTGTCTGATTTCATCAGGGCAAAAATATCGGACAGTTTTTTACGGTTTCCTGCTTCAGGGCTAACTACGAGTGCATCATATTTATTGATCGTCGTATCGTCTGCTCTGTTTTTCCATATTGCCGCTTTAACTTCTTCATCCGGCATTTTTTCATAATATTTGATACCATAATTTCTGGCCCTTCCATGATTTGATGTATTGGCTTCCACTCCGGTAGCAAGCTGATAATTTTCAACATCATTAGCAGTCATATTCTGAATATCATTTACGGTAAAAGTTTTATCACCTATTTTTACCTTAGCCAGACTTGCTGTATTCCCTGCTTCAATTGTTGCATAAGGTTGTACAGTAAAGCCGCTATTACCCAATGTAACATCAAAGGGAGAGTTCAATGGATTTTCTGGTGCTTCCAATAATGTCTTACCGTGCGGACCAAAAAATTGGAGCGTTTTCCCTGCGGGGACTTGCGTAGTTGCACTATCAGAGAAGAAATATCCGTGTGAACTTAACATCAATTTATTCGCAGGTTTATTAGGTACTGTCCATAATTGAAATGCACCACCAAGCTCAATTTTTTGCGGTTCAAATTGAGGATAATCTTTTTGTAAATGTCCAATTCTGGCTTGAGCTTTTGTCTTTCTCATATCGCCAGTTCCAATATCTGTTTCTGGTTTCTTATTGGCTTTCCTCCATTCTCTCACTCTGTTTCGGTAATCAGTTGCCGATTCATTGGGCATTTTTTCAGGTTTTCCATCACCCACGCCCATGACATTTCGGTGTGATTCATTGATGTTTATTTTGATGTTTGTCAGTGGAATTTGATTATCGCCCTTGCCAGAATAAGGTCGAATAATATACTCATTTTTGCCTTTAAATATGGCATATTCTGCTCTGAATCTATTTTCCGTTAACAAGGCTGAATTATTCTCCAGTAAATAATCAGAATTACTGAAATTAAATAACGTATTTTCATCGTTGACGTAATATTGTGTTCCCACAATACGTGATTCTTCCAGTGCAGAAAGACCACCACTGACTTTCTTATCAATTATTTTATTATCGATAGAAGTAAACCATGTTGGGTAACGATTATAATAGATATGTAACATCTCATGATATAAGGCAATAGCGGGTTCACGAGAGCGCCAAGGTTCCTCGGTAATTTTTTCTTCCATGCCAATCAGATGATTATCTGGATCAAAGGCGATACTGCTACCGGCACTGTTTCTGGCATAAAATTGCCCATCTTTTTCGCGTACAATGGCACTCATTGTCGGAGGCTGTATATTTAAACCCTGTTTTTCAAGTTCCTGAATAACGATATTTCCAGATGGTATTTGGTCTATTTCATCTAGTGCATGGGTGACTTGATTAATAAATAGTTCATTGCCTGTTATTGTGATCCCGACAGGAGGAATATCAACACTCTTACTCTCTATCGATGTATATTGAGCCGTTCTTGAGATATTACCTGAGGTATATTTTGGTATCGGTGTGAACGGTATTTTCTCGATGGCAAGGGCAATTCTATTTATCTCTTCTTGGTTGGGTATTTGATTTTCAAAGGAAAATACTTCTTTTAGTAAATAAGGAAGTTCGGTTTTGATAGCATTAATTTTTTCAATCGAAATACTCGGATTGTTTTGTAATGGTAAGATAACTTCACGGATCCAAGCTTGCTGGATATCTGCTATCTCTGTGCTGAGTAGAGCTGTGTTATCTCCAAGTTTGAGCGATTTTTCGAAAAAATGGGTTAATGTGTCAGTAATATCTGATAGCTTATCGATATCATATATTTCACAATTTTTGAATGCGGTATTGATATGAATAAATGCATCTAATATCTTATCGTTTTTAATATTACCTCGTGCTGCTTCAAGTTCCTGATCTATTTTTTTACTTTGCTCCAGGATAAGAAATTTATTAGATACATCGGCATGAGTCATCCAATGCCCATTTTTATCTAATTTAACCGCAGGCCAGTAACTAAATTGTTCGGGGTAAGCCGGGTTAACGACACGCCAGGTGTGATTTGCTTCATCCCATTTGACTTGATAATTAGCACCAGATTCTTTTATATAGTAGCTCTGTTTAACGGCTGCTTCTGCATTAGCAGGGCGTATTGAATAAATCCCTTTATATATTCCTTCATTTGAATGAGGTACTATTCCGTCGAGTGGAAGATGACTGATTTTCCATTCATCTTTAAGTTTACCTAATCCTTTGGCACTTTTGCCAAAAATATCGGCGAAACTCTTCTCAAGCTTAATACTATTTCTCATTGCACCAACTGCGCTTATGACTCCACGGTAAGTTAAGGTCAGTGTTGATCTAATAGGTAAAGGTTCGATTAAATCAATTAATCCACCGAGTATAATACTGGAAGATTGGCGTAAGGTGATTATGCCATGCTCTGGTAATGTTCTGATGACAGCTTGAATTAACGCTCTCCCGGACAGACCTGCTTGTCTGAGGCGTAATGTCGTTTGTGTTACTTTTGCAGCCATTGATTCAGTCAGTGACATGCCTAAAGTGGCAACAACTAATAGTACATTTGCGGTATCAAAGATAATTGAACCAACATCTTCTCCCGTTAATTTATATTCGCTATCGGTTGTTGATTTATAGATAACATTATAGAAAGGAATAAGAATGGTTGCTGCTATATGCCAACCAGAGGTAATATCCAGCGCCTGTTTACTTTTTATTGCAATATCGTTTAAACCTTGCTGTATTATTGTTGTGGCAACAGAAAGTAAGTTCTCTTCTTTATAAAAATTAAATTTAGGTGAACCGGTGAAACTTATTCCTACATTCATTCCTGACGTTATACCATAATAATCATTCCAAAATGCGTCATAAGAGTATTTATATCTGTTTGTTTCTGACAAACCAATCAGAGTGTTAGAACGTTCATAGCCAATCGGAAAAAGCCTTTTCCCCGTATTGACCATCATATTTGGCATTAATATGCCGATGCCTATTTCCATTTTTAGCTCAATTAAAAATAAGGCATTGGGTTTAGACATGGCACGTAAGGTGGGATGACTATCAACCTGCTGTTGGGTATATTTTTTTGCTTTCACGCCCCCTTGTATGGTTGAAACAACCAACCAATTACCCTGATACATTTTTATCATGGCAACATTTCCCATACCCTTTTCGACTGAATAGAGAAAAGCTTCTTCTGGTGGGTTAATAATTTCTTCGACTGTTAATTTCGCAGCAGGAGATGAGAGTATTAACTTACTGAGTGAAATGGATTCATAATGACTGTATTGGTTTTTGTAAACATTAAATTGTTCATTGAAATTGTATTGTGAATCAAATTTATCTCTCTTTTTGAAATCGATAAAAGAAAAGTAGCCTGCTGGCTTGACATTGTTTTTATTGAAAGGGTTAAGTTTTCTCTTGTCATTTTCAAATAATTTTATTGTTTCTAATGTGGAGTAATTAACTGCCTGTTCCACATTAACATTCTCTTTTCTCATTCGATAAATGATTGCTGCTGTTAAAATAATACAGCCTTCCATATCAATATGTTTTGATTCTTGAGTAAGAATATGATCTGTATCATATTGAATATTATGTTTCTTGAATAATAACTCAGCCTGATCTTGGGCGAAAATAACATCGCGATAATCACCATGACCTTTAATCATTTTTCCTACTTTAGGTGCAATTTGATAAAGTAGGGCACCTAACGAAGATAAAACTAATAAATGATATTTCGCTGCTTGTAGTGTTTGCAGTTCAAAAATATCTTCCTGGCTATATTCGGCACGATGTTGGTTTTTTAGTGCTATCTCTTCTTTGGCTAATTGGGCTAATAATATATCATCGCCAATGTTAATACTTTGATTTGTTTCCGTGTGAATAATGGGTATGCCTGGGTTAATATTAGTTGAGGTAATTAGCTTCGCTACCTTTTCAATTCCTTGTTTATACGATTTGAAAATATCTTCTTTGTCCTTAATTCGTTGGTTATAATCTGATTTTTCTTTATCGCTTAACTCTATATTGCCATCTGACATAAAAGTTAGCAGTGCATCTGAATAGACTTCATCATCGATATCGCCTGTAGAAAATGCCTCGCGATATATTTTCAGTAAAGGCTCTTCGGGATTGATACCTAATTCTTCCCATATATCTATTTTGACTTTATCTGTGGTGACTTCATCTTTATGCAGATTTTCTAGTTTGTTAATAATCTCCATCTTTGCCAGTAGAGTATTTATCGCTGCATCGCTATCTGTTTTCTTATAATCTTTGATAAAAATAAGGTTAAGGATGTTATTTATTGTATGCAGTAAATCTGAGTATTTTATTTCTGAATATTTGTCAAAAACAATGCTCAACTTCTCTTTTAAAGAATTTTGGAATTCAGGTGAATAGTGACGATAAGAAAATAGATTTTCAACTATATATAGGCTCGTTGATTTAATATCGGATGTGATCCAAGTTGGGTAATTTTGATTACCTTTTAATAGAAAGATAAATACTTCATCGCTATTCTTATTACATTTATTATCTTTGCAATCTTCATGACTATTACGCGGGTATTCCCAATATTTTCCCTGGACTACAGCATGTTCTGTTTCTTCTTGATCAGGATAACGCTGATTCCAGGATGAAGATTCTGCTACTGGAGATAAAATGCTGTTATTTTCTCCTTTTGCATAGGGTGCATTACTATTGGTATTTTCAATATCATAATCGGAATGTGACATATAATCCTCCTAGTTGATTATATTTATAGATGAAAAATAAGAACTTCAATGTTGTCATATATTTTTTACAATTTTGTTTCACTGCATTTACCAAATTAATGGAAGGATGAATGGGGATAATCATCAGTGTTAACTGAATCATTACCGCATTGATCTGATTTATATTGGTTACTATTGATAATTAAATATTATCCATAACCTTAAAATCGCATTAATCAAGTTAGTCAATTATAATCAACATGAATTAATTTAAAATACTAATTAATGTAAGTGGAAATTATTAATTTGTTTAATTATATATAAGTATTTATTTATTATTTTTTATGATAAGAGTCTTAATGAAGCCTCTGTATTGAGTGAACAGCAAGTAGGACTCAGGTTAGTTTTAGCGATTTATCTGATGACTGAAATGATAGGATGAGTTAAAAAATCCTTTGTAATTAATCAGATATAAATGAGGCAGGAGAAGCGGGATGAAAGAACAGGCGTTAAAGAAGACGGTACTAAACAACAAGTATCTGATGTGGCATGATCTAACGCATTTCAGCCGCGTGTTCAGGGATTGGTGCAACTGAATGACTACTGCGCGGCTGAAAATAAATTTATAAAATTATTTTATTTGTTTCTGGTTGGTATTTATATTGATGTCATCAGGTTTTTCTTCCGACTGTTTATTGAGCGTTTCCTTTTCAATGCAAACTTCGCTGTCACACCATTCGGTTTCTTTGATAATAGCCGGCAGTCGTCGGGTTTTATCTAAAAGAAGACAGGTTACATCGGGTCGTGAATAGTGTCCGGCGGGGTCTGCAACCGATTTTGCTAAGGTAATCTCATTCAGATCGATATCTGCGTACAGTAATCCTTCTTCGTTAGGAGACAGTGGCTTAGCGAGTTGTTTGCCATCTGGTCCATAAATACAGGCATAGCCTCCACCTATCTCAAGCAGAGATTTATGTGTTTCGGTCTGGCAGAGCATATCAATCATTTCTGGTGAAACCAGGGCACAGGCACCAATGAAGAAACATTGGCCTTCCAGTGCATATACACTACTGACAGCGGTATTCATTTCACCTGACAGGCCATGAACGCGCCCTTTATAGATGGAAAAACTTGGCCAGGAACCAATATGGATTTGTTCATCCTGAGCAAACATGGCGTATTTTGATAAAGGTTGGATATGTTCCCAACAGTTTAGGGCACCAACTTTACCAAGAGAGGTCTCAATAACATTTAAACCACTACCATCACCTTCACCAAAGATCGTTCTTTCCACATGAGTGGGTTTTAATTTTCTGCGTGCCAGTAACGTCTTACCTGTTTGGTCGATAATAGATTGGGAGATGTAAAGACTGCCTTTATCTTTTTCACTGAAACCGAGCACCACCATAATATGATTATCGGCGGCGGCCTGCTCAATTCTTTGATAGTGCTGACTATCGAGAACTAATGAATTGTTGTGATATTGCTTGAGGAATTGCATGCCCCAGAGGGGAGAATCCAGCCAGATGAACCACGGATAGCCAGGTATCCAGGTTTCAGGAAAAGCAATCAATTTAGCGCCATTGCCGGCTGCTGACTCAATTAATGCGATAGTTTTTGTAACAGTCGCTTCCAGGTCGAGAAAAATGGGGGCGGCTTGAACTGCGGCCACCCGATAGGTTGGGTTTGTTGACATGATAGGTTATCTCCTTGGTATAGGGATGCCTATCATAATGTGAGCTTTGAGCTAAATGGTACGGAATTTGCGCTTTATTTTAGAATATATGGCATAGGCCACATTTTTTTATATTTTACTTTTCCCATATAGAACAATTATTATTTTTTATACAATAAATTGTACTAGGTATAAAATTAAATATATAGCGTTAAGGCAGTGAATCGAGTGCCGCGTAGGGATCAAGCGGTTCTATTTACGTTGATAAAAAAAATCTCTGACAATGTTTGCCAGAGATTTTTGTTTGAAAGAATAATTTTTATCCTTGATTGATGGACATTATCCTGGCTGTGCTTTGGTCCGTTTGGGGGGAGTAACAATCAATCGATCAACTCTTTTATGACTGAACTCTTGGTGTTCTTTGCGAAGAGACAATAAGAAATTGGGATCTTGTGCGGTGTAATACAAATATCGTACTGATAGGGTAAATGAATCTGCATTTTCTAGCGCTTTTCTTGAGCCAGTGGCACGACGTTGTTTCTCTGTTTTATCCTGCTCATTGGCCGGTGGCATCAAAATACTGAGTAAATCGGTTAAGTCGTGTGAACCTGGGTGGGATAGAACACCAATATACTTATGATCTTGTGTGTGCAATACACCATGAGATAGTTCGTGAATAGCGATATGGGCGACATGTTCACTTCCTAATAGCGGATCTTCATAGACTCTTTTCAGTGCATCAGAATACACATTGACATAGGCATTTTTTCTTTCTGACCGTTTTTTATACTCCTCAACATCCAAATCGGCAACAGTACTGGATGAACCTGATTTATCTTTTTGATAATTAATATGTTTCGTGGTTTTTAATTTGTCTAGCCCATGCATAACGCTGTCAATACGTTTCTTCCATTGCGGGAGTTGATCAACCTCCTGATGGCTACCGAAAAATATCTTGTAGATTTCAAGGGCGCTTTCATTGTTTTTACTGTTTTTCAAAAAGCTACTGGCTGTTTTTAGTTGATTAATGGCTATTTTCTTGCCTTCTTTAAAGGCGGCCTGAGCCTTATCATGTGCATTTGTGCCCGATTCATCCTGATAACGAATTGGGTTATTCCTGACCATTTGATACAGGTTCAATCCGTCCACGGTTCCTGCTGGATCGGCACTTAACCATCTGCCGATCCATGGTTGATAATAGCGGTATCGGTAGTAATACAACCCAGTTTTATCCTGTTCCTTGCCTGAATATCTGATGGTTTTATAATCCGCCTCAATCTGTTTCCTGGCTGCCCATACTGCTGTGCCCCCGTATGGGTAATATTCTTCGCGGCTGATAATTCTGCTTTTGGCGTCCAGCTCCAGCACGCTGCTGCCAATCAGATTGTCATAACTGTAACGTATCTGATCCCTGGCTGTATCACCGGGATTGATTTTTTCCCAGAGCAGTGCCCGTACTTGTGCGTGTCCTGCTTTTCCAATAGTGATCACTTGCAGGTCTTCGGTTGTTTTTGTGCCTGATTTTGTTGTCCGCAGCTCCAGTCCGGGCAGGTAAACCACCCGTTGTTGCTGTGTGCTGTTACTTGTCTGTTGTTCATTGACTTTCAGCACCCGCATTGCATTTGCGCTATAGCGGTACCATTCCTTATCAGCCGTGCTATTGTTACGGCTGATCGTTGTGACCTGTTGTAATTCACCTCTCTGGTTCCAGCTTAAGTCTTGTCCCTTTTGCAACGCTAGCTGATACCCGCCTGCATCGAATTGAGCATCCACATCTTCCGGTGTCAGTGTGCTCTGACTCAGTACGGCTCGGTTGCTGCGGTTAGATACTGTTATTTCTGTCGTATAAATATTACGACTTGCTGGTGCATTATGCTGGATTTTCGTTAGGTTATTGCCTCGGTCATAACTGTAGGTACGGATGTATTTGGTATAGATTTTGTCATCAGAGGGAAGGGGAATGAGTGGTGTAGGCATTTGGTTGTTTTGTTGACCAATGTTAGCCATCTCGTGGCCGGTAGACTGGATAAGTTGGTATAGAGAATCATAGCTGTAAGTGTTCTTGGGGACCACTTTCTGATTGCGCCAGAAGTGGGCTGACTTTGCCTGATTAAAGATACTGACCATATTACCCACCGGATCATATTCATAGAGTAAATCCTGTAGTAATTTTTCCTTAAAGGGGTGCTTTTTGGTGCGCTGGGTGATGATATGGATTAATCGCTGGGTTTCCGGCTCATAAGTGTATTGCGTCACTACGCCGTTACCGTGTTCTTCATCTATTTTCTGGCCTGCTGCCGAATAGGATAGGGATCTGATGATGACTTGCTCCGATTGTCCTTTGAGCGTTAACCAGCGACCTTCCAGTTGTCCGGTGACATTGTACGCCAGACGCTGCTTATTTCCTTTGGCATCAATTTGTGTCAAAGGGGCGCCGGTGGCATCAGCGGTGTTTTCTGTGATGTAAATCTCATTTTCCAGTTTGCTCTGCCAGACTGACTTGTTATCACCACACCAGTCAGGAATCTGATCATCTTTCAGCAATTGCAGTGACTGGGATAGGAGCGTACCGGTCAGAGATAAGCTACTGCGTTGATTCAGCCCGGCGGTGTCATAGTGACGTATATACTGACCCGCCAGATTAAGGTTCTTTTGTGCCAAGGAATGCCCAGCCCAGATAAAACGTTCGATAACACGAGGGACTTTTTCATCAGCGGATTGTTCACTGATTGACAGCAGGCGGCCAGGCAATGAGCTGTCTTCGTATTGCCAGGTTTGCGTCACACCTATTGCGTTTATGTTCAGAACCGGGCGAGTTTCAATATCTCTCAATGTCACGGTACATCCGGCATCGGCGCTTATCGTGCGCAGTATCGTGCCGATGAGATCGTACTGCCAGTGGAAATTGGGTTGCACTGTATTATCTGTTTGCATCAGATCATATAAACGCGGATCGAGACTTTGAGAGCGATTTCCGCGTGAATCATACTGATGATGGGTAATCTGTATATCGGCATTGTCGCCAGCGTTGGCTCGGTGAAAAGCGATTTCCCGTACAGTCAGCCCTCGGTTATCCAATACATTGACTGTAGGAGTACCGGCATATACGGTCGGGTCGAAGGTGGATATCATTTTATGTTCCTTGATTTGGTGATTGTCCTGATAGGTGAAAAGGTAAAATTTTTTGCGATTGCATCCCTTATCTAAACCCCCTTATTTGCATGTTTTAAGCTAGAATAATCGAACGCTCTAATTTCCTCGTTAAAACCTGTCACTTGTTCAAAAATGAGTTTTGTAATTGAAGACGGTCCCTGTCCTATTGCATTTTTCATTAAAATATTATAGGGGAGAAGAGCCGCTCTATCGGCAGAAGAATAATTTTTACATGTATAAATCACTTGTCCCCCTCGTTTTTCTCGTTTATATCCAAAATTGAGAAGACCTAATATTTCTCTCGCTGTAACTACGTGGTAGCTATCTTCGTGATTCCATAAATTAGCAGGGGCTGCTGTTGACATTAGATGAAAATCTGCATGCCTATGAATACCACCAAGTACCCAACAATCATTTATTACACCAGACCATTTGTCTATTACCAGCATATTTCCGTGGGCGTTTTGGTTCCATAAATTTTCATTTATTCCTCGACCGAGCCCAAGTGGCTTAAGCCATTTTTCTTGCCAAAGATCATTAGCTCGACCAATTAGCATTGGTCCCTTTGATAAAAGGGCCTTACGATAAACTAACCAGCAATACTCTGCCAGATCATTAAGATAATTCTTATTCCTTCGATTGTTAGGGAATTCATTGGAAAGACTCTCATGAACAGTATCCTTATCTTGTTCCCATAAGAATGGGTTGTTCTTTTTTCTATAACCTAGTGACTCGAGATCGCGTCTTAATGTTAACATTTCATATTTTTTCATATTTCACATCAACCATTTATGATAAAAAATTATATTAGACAACACTAATTTCTATAGCTGGAATTTATGAGTCAATCCAATAGGTAATTCGTTTCCATCAGCTATCAGTGCGGGTTTTTATATTTATCGGTTTCTTAAGTTTTATAAATTAATCAGCATAGTAAATATTCGTCATTTGGTCAGTCTGTAGCTGACTCCTAAGCTTTTGTTCATTACCAATAATGGTAGGATTTTTTTTCCAGCTGTCGTATTCCCACCACTTTCCCAAGTTGTCACGCATGTATGTTAACCAATGACCACCATATCTATTTGTGGCTGCCATGAACTTACCCCTTTCAATTCCTGGTGTGGAGTCTTTAGATTCAATAAAATTGTATTTCCCGGTAGCAATCCCCTCCATGCCTGTTCCACTATCAGCGATCAACTGAGGTATTTCATTTTTCGATAATCCAATATCTAAGTACTGTTGATATACGGTGTTGCGAAAATCATTTAGATCAAACGTTTCTCCCATGTAGTTGCTAAGAGCATAGTAACCACAATAACTTTTTAGTTCGCCGGAATGTGGTTGTGCCAGGAAGAAGTCTTGAGGTCCTGCCTTTGAAAGTGAAAGGTGCCCATTAGAAAAACCTGATGATGGTGATATTCTGGAGGTATTTTTAGATCTTTGTTTGGACGTTTTCTGGGAGTCAGCATATTTTGGCATTGATAATCCCTCTGTAATGGTTAAGTCTGTTATATTTAAAATTGATATATTTCTGTGGTTATTATCTGGATCACCTGATGTTCTGAGTATAAATACCTAAATAATAACTTTCTGTGTTGGTAGAGAATATCGCGTGATGAATTATTCTGTTCGGTTTGAGATAAACTAATTCTTGTTAAAATAGTTTGTCTTCAGAATTTTCCAATTGTGTTGGGTGTTTTCTATTTCTGTCGTTCGTTTTATTGTATTCGTATACCATGTGAGCACCTGTTTTAACGTTAGAGATATCTTTATTTAGATCAAAATACAGGCCTTTTTCAGTGGATCCCATGCAAAGCATTTTCTGTAGTGACAGAAAGAGGCGTAAATTGACTGGCTCTCAATTCTGTCAGCGCATAGAGAAGGCGCCCCATCCTGCCATTGCCATCAGTGAAGCCGTGAAAACCGACGACAGCTGCGAAGAGTTGTTTCCCAATCTGGGGATCGTCCTTATCCAGAGTTTCCAGATGACGAGCCAGCAACGCTGCGCCTCCTATACTGGAAGGAAGATTCCCCCCGCTGATGGCTGGACCACGATAATCACGCTCTATGTTTGGAACTAACCTATGATGAAGCTCCTTAAGAGTTTGGCTATCAGTGAGATCCTTTCCATTATGGGTATATTCCTTCAGTAGCGCCGTGAAGTTACTCCATTCATTACCACCCGAAGTGGATGCCTTGAGGATCCAGGCAGTGGCTCGGTCGACATTATCAGTTAACTTGTTTGGGTTATAAAAATCTTCAGGAAGGGTTTCCGCGTAAATGCCTTGGTTAAGATCTTGGCTTTTTATTGCTTCTTGGTGACGTTGGGCTGCCAGCAAATTCTTTTCCTCCATCATCAAAATTGGCTCCAGGCTAGCAATAGCGTCAGTAACCGAAGATTGCTTACGCAATTTTTCAAGGCTGACAAAAGATTGTTGAGGGAGAACCAGTTTACTGGTCAGTTGAGCTGTTGCCTGATGCCCCATCAGATCCTGTAATTTTTTACCGGTTTCTGTATTCTGTAGTGATTCTGACATAGTGCGCTGTAGCAAAAGAGAATGTTCAGCCAACATTACTTCCGTCATTTTATGGGTATCAGCTGTTTTTAATCTCTCCAGTACTTGTTCCCGTGTCCGCAAATTACCATCCTTAAATAACATGCGAGCATGGCTGACCGAGTCTGTGCTCTGTAGACGCTGTTGATGTGCCTCTTCTGTAGAAAAAAGGGTTTTAGTCGCCTCTTTGGCTACTGAGGCACTACTGCCATTTAAGAAAAGTTTGTTTGCTCCTTCAAAAAAACGGGCAACGTGATTACTTTTTGGGTGGGTACGCAGAACTTTCTGTAGATCTACATCAATATGATATTCACGGTCAGAAATTTGCAGTTTACCTTCGTCACGCACTTGTTTTTGTTTTTGTGATGAAGCATTTTTTAATGCAGTAAGATTCTCAAATGCGATCATAAATTATTCTCCTATCATAAGACGATTGCGAGGTATTTTTCTGTGATAGCGATGTTGGGAATTTATTTATCCAGGTAATAAATTCAGATAATTTATGTTCCAACTTATGGGTCGTTAGGTGCTGTACGTTAATATCCTATACGCAATGGCTCCAAGTTTTCAATATCAACCAATACCAACCATCTGATTATTTATTGGATATTTTTCTTAGTATATCCAGTAACTTTCATATCTTTGGATATGAAAGTTTTTGCATTAATTGAAGGTTTGCTGAATAACCCACCAGGTTTAGATTCTATTGCCATGATATTAGGAGCTGCCGCCAGTTTCTGATAGTGAAGTTGCCATTGTTTTTCTTCTGGATTAAATTTTAAGAATGCAGAACCATAGGTATTTTTAACAACCTCGCTATTAGCTGTTTCGTGATACCCATAATCGCGGAATTCCATTGCTGCAACCATACCCATTCCGTGATCAATATCAAGATTATTATATTCGACGTCTTCTTTATCACCTTGTACGTGCCGAACCCGAAGAGTATCTGTATTCATTTTATCGATAACAAATGAACATCCACTGAAACCTGGGGTAAATACATGCTGTGGATGACGACTGAGATCGGGTTGTGCCGGGATATCAACATATCCTCCTTGTGGCACCCAATAAGCCAGGATAGATGTTTTGTTATCCGGCATTTCACCTTGCCAGGTATCGACAATTTTTAATGCGTTGAATGAAGAAGTTGAACCTGACGGGGTGACTTGTAGTGCTTTGAACACCAGGTCGCCACCTCCTTTTTTGTTATTTAAAATATCTCTTACTCCTTCTGACATGGCTATTTTTTGCGGGTTAATTAAATCAGTAATAATGGGTTGTGAAGCCAGTGCACTTTCACTTAATATATCGGCCATTGCTATCGGTCTGGCGATAGATTGGCTTTGTTCCGGGAGTGATGAAATAAAAGATTGTGCACCTTGTATATCTCGATCATTTCCTGTTCTTAATTTTGGCCCAAAGAGTAAATCCAGTCCCAACCCAAATGGGTTTCTATATATGTCCTCATCATCTTCGATAGAATTCCCTAACTGCATTGAGTGTTTTTTTTCTCTGTTTTTCGAATGCCTGATATTTTCACTGTATCTGCTGTGTTCCATATTACCACCTATTAATTTTTGGCAAGAGGTATGTTAGGCGAGATATTATAGGGCGGGGAAGCGAGTGTATTAGGCTGCCTTTCATACCCAATTTTCTTACCTTATTAGTTCGTCCTCATTAGGCGTCGATTATGTGATTCAATCGTCTCTATAAAGCTTGAGGTTGCACTATGAGTGTTACCTATATAATCAGCACTGATTATTCCAGCATGAGGGATCTTTTCAACCGCATCGGCCAAAACGGTATTATTTCTGGATAGATAACTTTTTACCCCTAAAGTCAATTGCCCACGTCCAATAGAAGCCACCGGCATGTTCGTCTGAATAACATTAAGTTGATCTTCAGGCGCAGGGTTTGCATGAAACTCACTCAGGAAATCGGCTGTAGCCCTTGCGTTCGCTTGATTAGCCCACTTTGTGTGAACTTGTTCTTTGTAGACCCAATGTGACTCAGTTCCGCTATAACCATGCACCATAATCCCGATGTTTTTTCCTTTACTCAATAAATCAACCGTTGCTTTGCTTAAACTCGGTGTATCATTACTGGTAATAAGATTAGCATGGTGACCGTTGAGTACCTGCTCCAAAAATATATCTGAAGCCGGCGTTCCAGAAGCGGTGTTCTTTTTCTTGCCTTCTCCTTTAAATACAAATTTGATGAGATAAAAATTATTGGTATCTTTTGCTGCATGATTCAATAATTCCTTAACATCGGCAATGGCATCGCCGGCCGCAATACTGGGGCCATGGAAAAAGCTAAATGAGCCATTTTTGTTCCGCGCTACGCGAATATCGAAATATCTCGTCCCCGCTTCTGCCTGCTCTTTCAAACTCCTATTTTGGGTTTTAAATGCAAAGGGGAATACCGCCCCTAAACTACTGGCTGTTCCATTTCTTTTTCTGCTGTAGGCATAGGTCCCTGCATCATGGCTACCCAGCATAGCTATCTGAGATAGCTATCTGAGATAGCTAAGTGTCAGCAGGTAATTCATTATGATTTACGGAAGTAGGCCCATTTGGATTGATTCCTTCCATGATATGGTCAGCTCCCTTGTCTCTTGGCGCTGCATTGAGTTCTAATTCTAATGAATTGCTTTCATGATTAGTCATATTCTTTGACTGTGATGAGGGTGTTTTTTGCTTTGTTTTTCCTTTATATTTAAAGCTCATATTATTACCTACCTATTAGTTTGAAGTAAGAAATATATTTCAGATAAAAAGTATAGTTATGGATTATCTCTAATTCAATAATTTTATTCTACATCATAATTCTATATGCTTTAACTTATTGATTTGGTTTGGAAATAATTTAATTAATTGCTTTAAATATGCTTCCCAGATCCCTAATAGTGATTTATCATTTTGGTTGAATAAATAACAATCTTAAACCTCAATTAATTGATCGTAATTTTCTTCAGATATAATAATTCCTGTGCCATTTATTTCAATAATTGCACCTTGATTGTTTTTCCACTCCGCAACATTATCTTTTATTTTCTGTAAATAAGTTGAGCTGGTCATGCCAGAAACTTCAAGAATAACGTTTTCATTTTCCTGCCCTCCATTCTTATCCATATCGGGTTGGGTTGTCAGACTTACTTTAGCAAGGGCAAGACGCACATCTTCGGTGCCACCTAAATCTGCACACAATTTATCTGACAGGGCCTGATTTATTTGTGCACTGTCCAAACTTGATTTTTGATCTACAGAAGCGGATATTTGGCTGATTGGTTTTACAAAGTCTTTGTTATTTAGTAGTCTTACCGGAGCTGTAATTGAATACAATAAAGAAAGGAGAGGGCGATTGCCGAGCGCTTGCCAAAAGTTACCCAAACTATTTAGATTTTCTTGCGGTGGAATAACTCGGGTATATGCTCCAGGAATTTTAGATAATTGACGGTTGTTGATCAATGCGTTCAAAATACCTGTCATGACTCGCGCAGCCTGATTATCAGGCTTGCTATCAGGGTTAGAACTATCACTTGATGGTTGGATTGGATGCCAATAAGTAATTAAATAGTTATAATTAATATTTACCCATCCAGGTAGTAATAGATTATTCTTAGGGTCATAACGTCTTGATTCGGCAGAACGTAATTGTAGATCTTCATGTATATCATAAAGAAATACACTTACCGTAGGCTTTGAAGGAATTGAGTTAACTTCTGGTAGATCAAAACGGATATCAATTTTCTGTTCAGGTTTCTGTTCAGGTTTCTGTTCAGACTTCTGTTTAGGTTCTTGTTTAGAAGTGTTTAAACATTTAGATAAAATTTCATCTAATGCTTTATTAACTTCAACAATAGCATTGTTAAGGTTAGTTATATCTGTCATATCGACTCCAATCTTATTGAATGTTTAAAAAAATAGTCGGCCAGTTTTATTTAATTCAAGCATCACTGCCCGCTCTATATGTTTATTTTCAATCCTTTCACCGTTATCATTTTCGGCTAATATTGATGATAATAAGGCAATGTTTCTGATATTAGCTCCAGTCAGATCTGTTTGTTTAGCCAAATACTCAAAATCAAGTTCGTCTGATAAATTGAGTTTTTCAGGCCAGATTGCTTGCCACATCTCTTTGCGTAATACTTCATCGGGGTAAGTAAAATGAGAAATAAAGGTAAAACGGCGATTAAAAGCACTGTCTAAATGACTGCGATTATTGGTGGCTAAAATCACTAATCCCGGATAATTTTCCAGTCGTTGTAATAAATAAGAAACTTCAATATTGGCATGTCTATCCTGAGCATCTTTGGTTTCACTACGTTTGCCGAATAAGGCATCTGCTTCATCGAAAAACAGCACCCCGGAATCCGATTCTGCCAGATCGAAAATACGAGATATATTCTTCTCGGTTTCACCGATGTATTTATTCACAACGGTAGAAAGATCTACTTTAATCAGATCAACACCAAGATGCCCGGCAATCACTTCTGCGGCCATCGTTTTTCCGGTCCCTGACTCACCATAAAATAGGGCGCTAATACCAGTGCCATAACCTATTTTTTCCTGAAAACCCGCGTTTAATATTTGGTCACGGTAATTAATGGCGGCAATGATTTCTTTCAGTTGTTGAGTTAATCCCGCTGAAATTACTAAATCATTAAAATTGCGCTTTGGGGTTATTCGCTGGGCTAATTTACCGAAATTTTGTTGAGCGCGGAAACTTAATGCTTTACGCAAATCCGCTTCTTCCAATTGGCCTTCCGGTTGTCGCAGGGCCTGGTATTGATAAGCTTCTGTAAGAATTAGCGGTAATGTTTCCGGTGTAAATGAAAAACGTTGACATAGCTGAGTAATATCCATTTCCTGAATGACATTATCCGGCAGATTTTCTTTCAACATGGCTTGCTTATCCGCCAAAGTAGCGATCGGCATCTCAATTTGCACCATTGGCAGATGTTTAATCCACACTAATGAATCCCCCGGTTCTGCCAAACAAACCACTTTCAATTTTGGTTGATTCAACAGGGCGGATAATTCGTTGTGTAATATTTTCTTTTCCTCTGCCAGTAAAGAAAAGTTGCGAATTAATAAGCAGGCATCGTGTAGTCTGGCTTCTCTTATTACGCCTGTTAGCAGGTCAGATATTGCGGTGGTGTTCTCTTCGTCTGGCAAACGGGCTAAATCGAGGGTTAAGGTATTGATGCCATGAAATGCCATAATATTACTCACTGTCAGTTCTCTGGCGCTATCCTGTTTTCCTCTGAGTATCACCAGCGGGCGTATTTCGTCCGTTTCATTTAATAATATCTTTTCAAGTGAATGATAAAGAATTTGCGGATACCGAGTGTGTAGGGCAGGGTGACACCAGTAAGCACAAATTATCAAGGGAGGTAGAATGACTCGCTGACCTGATAGAAAATGCCAGACTGCATTGTGAGTCAAAAATTGAGTTTGTAGCCAAATGGGTTCCTCTTGGTTATTGAGTCGTAATAAATGGTGACTAATTAACGGAGTTTGCGGTAAAAAGCTGTTTTGCAGTAATTGCCAATCACTTTGGCGTTGGCTAAATAATTCAATCGCTAAAGCAAAACTGGGCCACTGTTTTTTACTGTTACCGTGCAGAACAGCAAATAGTGCATGATAACGGCTGTCAAAATGTGGCAATAAACCTAGTAGTAAGACATTACACTCAAATTCAGTAAGTTCAAAACGCTCTATCAGCAATGATAATGTACCGGAAATAGACTTATTCTCTGTTGCCTCATGATTAATAATATCATTCTGTTTTAACCAATGGGGAATGCCTAATGGTTTTATCAAACGTTGCTCTATTTCATCTTCGGTCAGTAAAAAACTTTCTGGTAAGGAATCGTACCAATTTCCCTTTTGGTAATAGTAGCGTTGTAATAGCAGATCAATACGTTCCAAATGAGGATAAATCCAATGTAACTCTGCTGCCATACAGTGGTTATTTGTTAGAGGAAAGTTCATATAAACCTTTTAAATATTTTGCCAGTCGATCTGTAAAGGGCGATCCAACCAGGGAAGTTTTGCGATATTGAGCGGCCAAGGCCAATCGGTTAATAGCGCATCGAATGGTTCATGTTGTACCGTAATTTTGATTTCCTGTTTATCGACCAGCAATTCACCTGGTCGTTGTAAAAATAACTGGCGGACATCATTGCGGCTTAACTTTTTCCAACTGGGAAGTTGTCTGATAATCGTGTCCAGCCATTGATCTGCTATCAATTGTGTCTCTGGTTCAACAGGGAATGATTCCGTATCTTCATTGGCCGTTAGCCCACACAGAACGCGATTTAGTGTCTTTCGTTCTGTTTGTGTTTCTTCGGCTCCCCAAATGAGATAATCGAGGAGATCAACCGCGCTGAACTGGGCTTGACGATGGATAAATTTTTGCTTTTCAAGCAAACCAAGCTGATTAAATAATGCGGGTAGTATTGGCCAAAGAACCAATATCCCCGCATTACTTACCTGATGTGGCAGAGCTTGTTCAGATAATAAAGTTGGTTCAGAGTGTGGCTTGTTATTAGATCGGCGTGGGTTGCGATTATTTCCTCCCGTTGTAATAAAGTATTTCGACAGATATTGGTATTCTTCAATTGACAGATGTTTTTTACATAACTGTGAAATTGGTTTTGTTTGCCAGAATTGTTCCAGCCACTCATTCAGTGGGGAATTGTGAGCGATAACTTGGCGAAATAGCACAATAATAGGTGCTGTATTAAGCGTACCCTTATTAATTTCAGCTATGATACGTGAGATGATTTTTGCATCGGGTTTAGGTATTTCCTGTGTATTATGCCGTTGTATATATTCCAGTGCATTGAATACCAGTTGTTCGGAGGAGACAGGCTCCTCCCGATGTTGTGGTCTGTTTATTTTTTCTGATAACTTACGATTAATGGCGGTTAATAAAGTCGGTTGCCTGATAGACAGAAGTTTTTGCAGGCTGTGTTCAGATAAGCAGCTTTTTGCCAGTAATAGTGTCCAGTTGTTTTGTACCTGTGTTAATTGATTAATGAGTTGTTTAATATTGATATCTGTAATTTTACTATTTTTTATTTTCTCCATTGGGTTTGATGTGGAATCTTTCTGATGTAAGTAATGAATGAAATCATCAGCATTAATTGAATTATTATCGTGTAATAAAGGGAAAGTACCAGTAACTTTATGAGATATAGATTCTTTCGAAAGGATATTTTTCTCCTGATTATTTATCTGATATTGGTTTAATGCCTTACTTAGAGTAGAATTGAGCTTAACAGGGAACAGTGAATTAAAATCATGCAAGCTTATTTCGCCAAGATTTAGGATTAGTGTTTTCAAATATATATTATGATTAATGTCATGTTGGTTAAAGCATGAGTTGATTAGTTGTTTTATATTGGATTGATTAAGCAGGGAGCCATGCAGTACTTTTTTAGCCATCAGTTGATTATTAGCTTCAATAGTAATGGTGATCCGGTTTAATAAATTTTTCTCTGACGTCATGCTAATATTCTCTCTATGATTAATAGATAATTTAAATTTTCAATTTCTTGATAAATCTTAAAGTTTCATAATAAAGGCTAGGATATAATACGGTACAGTGACATTATTTTTATGGTTGTGTTCACCGCTAGTCAGGTTTATAGGGTGAGAATGGGGGTCCCCATTACCATCTATAGCTGTATGCGGTGCATAAGTAGGCTCCGTGCTACCAGTCCCTCCCCCAGAGACAAAAACGGTACGACCTGCATTATGATAATCATGATGGCAAAACTCATGATATTCGTAGGTTTCTCCTTGAATATGGGAATGCTTACCATTCTCGCCCGGTGTGAGTGAATGCCCTTCCGTATTCCCTCTGATATGTACACTTTGGTTTTCTGATGTGAATGTGAATTTTTTATCGTTTTTATTGCCCGAAAAAAGATTTGAAGAATGACCATTAATATCCTGTGTTGTACCTCCCATGATAAATCTGTTGATAAGATTAGGCGTTCCATCTGTTTTACCATCACATAATGCCCAACCATCAGGAATGCTACTGCCAGAGAACATCACAATCATTCCTCGTGGGAGTACATTATTGGGATCAATATTGACTCCGTTACTGTCTACCTTAATACCGTTACCTGCTTTGATTGAAACACCATTTTCATCAACGGTAATACCATTGTTAGCTTTAACAGCTACATTATCGATATTTACAACAATTCCATTTCCGGAGCCAACACATATTCCATTGTCTTTATTGATAAGACCTCTGCCAAGGTCTACAGATAAAATATCATCTTTTAGTATTAATGGAGAAAAATCTTTGCTGGAAATGATTCCCATTTTTAAATTGAGCCTACCACCATCATCCAGTTTCAATCCTTTTCCAGGTCCGTTTTGTTGTGGTGCTCGTCCGATTGCTTTTCTTCCCATATCAGCAATATCAATTAAGTTGAAGAAATCCGTTTGTAACGGAATACTTCCTTCTTTAAAGCGATTTTTTAAGTCACTTGCTGAAATGTTATTATCTTTTTCAGTTATCGAATTTTTTTCTGTGCTCATTTTTATCACCTTATATTATAAATGATATTAGATTTAGCTCCAAGGCCATATTAATATTTCCTTTGTGATTAATAAGTATGTGTGAACCTACTTATATACTTTACCATAACTAACTGATTTATTTTTTCATAATATATCTCATGAAATGTACGAATATTTCTAGATGACCACTTCCCCAGGATAAGTTCCAATTATTATATGATTTATTAGTATTGCCTGAAATTATATTAATATTACGGCTGGTTTGACTGTCATTTAAATTAGGAGTGCCATTCTTTCCATCACATAATACCCAACCATGAGGCACAGGTTCATCACTATAAAATGGCACAATTGTTCCCCTGGGAATAATGGAATTAATGATTGCATTTATATCAACACTGACACCATTGCTATCTACTTTAATACCACCATTATCTTTGGCCTTGACATCTAGTCCCTCGCCACCTACTTTTACCCCCCAACCAATTCCTACAGATATTCCGCCAGATTCTACTTTAATTGTTGAATTTTTAGATTTCACGGCAACATCATTTGTATTTACCTTAATACCATAACCTTCGCCGACGCTAACACCATGACCTTTTGTTAATACGATTCCCAGACCATCATCTACTTTTAATCCTCTGCTTGACAGGGATAAGCCAGTTAATGCCCGATCATTATTTGCTAACTGAATAGAGACACCATTACTATCAACATTAATACCATCACTAGCTTTAACTTTTATACCTTCATTAACTATTTCGATACCGTGATGATCATCGACTTCCAGTTTATCATTATTAATCCACAGTCCCTTACCTCTGTTTACTGCTAACCCATCAGCACCAGATATTAGGCTTTTATCCTTAATTCTTACACTTATTCCATCCTGATTCGCTTGTAAGCCACCATTAGCGTAAATTTTTACCGCTAATTCACTATTATCTTTCAGTTCTAGGGCTGAATTAGGGTTATTGGTTTGACCGGGTGCTTTACCAACTGCCTTACGACCAATATCAGCAATATCAATCAAGTCGGCAAAATCAGTTTGTAACGGGATACTGCCTTCTTTAAAGCGATTTTTTAAGTCACTTGCTGAAATGTTATTATCTTTTTCAGTTATCGAATTTTTTTCTGTGCTCATTTTTATCACCTTATATTATAATTGGTATTGTATCTTTATATTTTAAATATCCAGTATCTATTTCTGTATAATTAAATAAAAGTAATTGGTAGTATTTAAATGTTTAATGGAGAGATCTTTGGTATAAAATAAATTAATATTTATTGCAATCAGTTAAGGATAACTTCTGGAGTTCTATTAGAACTATCAGTATTCACTGGGATATGTTCTCCAGTATAAGGAACATATAATAACTGATTGTTTTTTATTGCCTCTTCATGCCATTCACTTTCATCTTGACCAATTACCTCAACACGTTGTTGTATAGTGGCAATTCGCATACTACCAATACCTGTTAACCCAGAGGGTAGACGTCCCAGGGTTAACGTTTCTAATATTTTATATGCCTCGTCTCCTAAAGGGGCTCCATTGTTTTGCCAACGTTTATAGGTAATTGCAAAATTCGCGAAATGTTCTGGCGACAGCCAGTGAATAATCATAGAAATATGAGCAGGAAATTCAGCTAAGATTTCGTTTTTTACCCAAGATTCCAGTTTGTGGGGATCAACATTGTCATTCTCAATTAATTGGCGATTAATCACTACGCTGACAACAAATGAAAAGCGATCGGTATGGGCATATTTTTCACTGGAGAAATACCAACGATAACGCCATGCTTTTGCTTTTGATGGGAAATCATTTTGTTGATTTTCGCATTTCTTAAGTTTTATCCGGCCTCTAATGCGATCAAACTCTTTCACGCAAGCTTTAAGTACATAATCAGATGGAGACTTAGAACGAACAGGTGTTCCCGTAGATGGATGAGATGGCTTGTATGGTGAAATCACATATTTTAATGTGATTTCGTCATTTTCTTTGATCATAGCAGGAAAAGGGCTATGAGGACTGGAGGTGATCCAGAGTTCATCTTCTTCTTTATTATTTTGGTGTGTTTCATCTGCATGAACCAGTTGATAATCCATATCTTCCATCCACACTGGGCTGTCGTCCCAACGCAGTTTACCTTCTTCAAATGCCTTTTTCACTCTGTTCAGATTATGCTCCAGATCAGTACTGTTGCGGGTGTTGAGAGAGAATGAATCTTTTCCAATGTCAGTGATCATTTGACCACGTAATGTGAATTCTATATTACTTGTATCTTTAATAATAATCAGGTTAATCACCTGACCATGTAGTAACCGGCCTTCTGTATCTTTTTGCGTAATAATTAAGAGGTGACTTTTAGAATCTGGATCATTTTTAATTTCCAAATAATTAGGTGTTTGTTTTTCATCGAATATTGTATCAGGTTTTACTGGTAAGAGTTGACGATGTTCAATCAAGTAAAAGGGGAGTTTATCCAGCTCTAGTTTTTCTTCGAAACACTTTCCTCCCAAGCCAATACGGGCGGCAATACGTTTTTGAAGCGCCGATACCTTATCAATACGAATATTATTACGTTGATAGGCTAATTCAGGTTGTTGAGCCAGATAGCCACGTTGTGTAGACAGAAAATCCGGTGCGCTTGATGTAAGTGGTTTGGCTGCACAATGAGTACCAAAATATTTCAACAAATGATTCAGTATCTTCAATTCCTTTGCGTAGTTTTGCTGATGGATACCGTTATTATTATTGATTTGAGAATCATCATTTAACTTTTTAATTAAATCGGGTTTTATTTTCTGGTGGATTTTTTGACCAACAGAGTTGGTTTGAAAAGGCCATTGTGAACCATATATCGTATTTCCCCGTTGTTTAAATGCCAATAGCTTTTGTAATAGGGCGAGTTCATCGCAACTATTCGCCAACATTTGTTCAAAAGGCAGCATAAATTGATGTAATTGCACTTGCTGTTGGGTATTGGTCTGTAATCCATAGCAAGCGGGTAATTTATTGCCTGCTGGGTAATAATCCCGTACTTTACGATGTTTTCCCCAGTTCAATAGTTCCGGCTGTGTATTAATAAGAGGTTCTGTAATTATCTTTTCTTCTATCTGTTGTTTAGTCACGACAATTTTAACCCCGCCTTTGGCTGTCATGGTGAGCGATGAGATAATGGATGTTAATGGATCGTTGTCCCATAGTATGGGGTAGTGTCCCGGAGTGATTTCCCAGGACCAATTATCTTCTGGAAGAGGAGAAATTATTGTTTTATTGTATTGTTCAGATAAATTCAAACTAGTGACACTTTTTACCCCATTGATTGTGAGTAGCCGATTAACCAGAGGGCTTAGATTTAATACTGTAGGATGGGTATAATCTTTGATCTGCGGTAATTCTGGTATCCAACCGTGACGTAAATAAGGGCCTTCAAATATCTGTTCATTACTGTAACCTTTTTTAATCATATCCTGTGTGGTATAGCGTAATGGGCTTCCAAGCACCAGTTGTTCCGCTGTCATATAAACTTTAGCGAATATATCAGCGATATCTTTGGCATTATCGTTAAGCTGAATATCAATTTTCAATGGCAGAACGACTGGTTTTAGCCAAATTATTTTACTAACTGATTCCCCCAAGTTACGGTTTTCTTTCAGAAAATCTTTGAGTTTTTTATATACCAGAGGCGGATTTTTATTGTCACTATAAGTTTCCCGGCTGGGACGTAAATAAAGCCAATAGTTTCCTTTCAGCGTTAATTTTCTATCTGGTTGGGAGTTTTTAAAACTATACTCTCGATTTTCTTTGTTATACCAGTATTCATAACGTTTACTTTCAGGCTCACGAATGAGCTGTGCATCGTTAAAGAAAAAATAACCATCACTTTTATCGTTGCTATGTAAATCCAATAAGGCCCGGCGATAATCCTCTTCGGTGATAGGACCACAGGTTAATATCTGTTGTGGGCCAAACTCCTTAGGGAAAATACCATCACCGGGTGTCTGTTCCTCTTGTTTAGGAGTAAGGATATCTTTCAATGATAACGAATGGCGGTAAGCTAAATCAGATGCGCCATAACAACAGGCTTCCAATAAAGTGATACCGGGATCATTTTCCCCTGTATCACTCCAGTTCTTTCCAGCTTGTTGCTCAATAACGGTTTTTGCCTGGGTAAGTAAGGTATCAAAGGTAATATCGTCTTTAATGATAGGAAATAGGGTATCTTGATTATTCATTTGTTAACTCCTTCGTTTAGGGGTTTTTATTCCAGACTAAAATCAGTACTTCATCATCGTCAGCGTCTATACTTTCACCAACGGCACTCTCTGATTGACTGGCTTTTTTCAGCGTTAATTTAGTGACCCGTTCAACCAAAGAGGATTGTTGAATCGTGGCTAATAACTGGTAATAGTCAATGCGATTACCTGGTGTTACGCCGATAGCGATATTTTCTCCCCACGGCATATATTTTCGTCTTAATTCTTGTTGTAGTTGATGATGTCCATAATCAGGGTTAACACCCGAAATAAATATAACTTGATAATTTACCTTGACATCAATGTAGGTTGGATTTTTGATTTCAATAGTTGTCCAGAGACTACTTAATCGATCTATCCATTCGACCATTTCTGTTAACTGGGCCGGATTCAGCTCTGGACGTAGCGCATCATGATTATCTCTATAACGGTTGTCGGGGATTACAATCAATAGTCTCTTTTCCGGTGAAGGAATCTTAGTTAATTCATTGACGGAAGGATGTTTGACATCAAATAAGCTGACAAAATTCTCTTTTAGTAAGGTGACAATATCATTCCAGCTGAGCGCTCGGTTACGATGAGAGAGCCGGGCGGGAATCCGCGTGAGGAATGCTTGTTCTGTTTCTTTTGGGCGCCCGTTCCAGGATGCCCAGGGTTGAGTCACTTCACTGATGGCAACAGATGCATTGACCGGTTGTTTAATGCTGTCGGCAGCCAATTTGTTGATAAGGTGATCTTGCTCAACGGTTTCTGAGTTGATTAACGTGGCAGTTGTGGCGTTATACAGTATACCTTTAATTTTGGGGTAATTTGGTGGGGTTATTTTTATCTGTTTTTTTTCCTGATCTATCTGTGCTTTCAGCCAATACCGTCCATACGGCATTTTGTATGCTTCATTTGAAGCATCCTGTGGTAATTTAGTACTCCAAGCTCCCCATTCATACAAGTTACGGGTTTGGTCGTCAACCTGCTTAGTTAGTGGTTGCCAGGTACTTAGATGATTAAGATAAGACCAGGATAAAGCAAGTTCTTTAGTGCCTTCTAATTGCCAATACAAGGATAAAGTTTGCCCTGGTAGTACACCTGTAAAGCCTAAATAGAATGTGTCATTGGTCAAAGGTCGTGTTTCTCTTGGTGTATCGTCCCAAATAAAATAGGTCAGGGGATGAACGGCGAATTGCTTGGTTTCAGCTGTGGTGTCGTCGATCTTGATTCCTGTAATTTTGGGTAGAGTGGTTCCCTGAGTGGTGCCCAGTTTTAATACCGGAACATTAAAATTCAGGCCCTGAAGGATATCAGATGAGTTGGCAGGTGCATCACCAGATGATAATTCGAGTTCAATAGTCGTCTGGTTAATAAGTTTTATTGACAGGGGAAGCCAGTTATCTCCCGAACTTATCTTAGCGGTTATGTGTTTAGGCTCACCATCCCAAGAGTTTTCTAAGGTCAATGTAATAAGATGTTTTCCCGTTAGATTGGCAAATAAAGGCGAGGCAATCGGGTAGATGGACAGGACCGGGATGTCATAGTCCGTTGGACTAAAAAGCTGAATACCGTTTGCTGGTAATTCAATGTTACCTAAAAGGTTAAGAGGTGTTGCAGATTTCCAGCCATCGTCATCTTTTCGATACCAACGCAGGTCGGTTAGTGTTACCTGATTCGTCTGTGGTGCCATTTGTGCCTTTATCCAATACCGTCCAGCCGGCATTTGAGAGGCTTGATTAGAAGCATCCTGAGGTAATAGGGCACTCCAACCTCCCTTATCAAACAGATTGCGGGTTCTGTCGTGAATTGGCTGAGTTAATGGCTGCCAGGTATTATTTTTATTCAGATAAGACCAGGATAAAGGTAGTTCTTTAAGCCCTTCTAACTGCCAGTACAGGGATAAAGTTTGCCCTGGTAATACATCGGTAAAGCCTAAATAAAATGTGTCACTGATTAATGATGGCATTTCTGCATTTGTGTTGCTCCAGCCAAAAGGAGTTAGGGGATAAACGGTATATTGCCCGGTTTCAAATTTTGCTTTGAATTCAACATGTAATGCACTGATTTTTGGGGTATAGGGTTGATTTTTATTCGTGGGATTTTGCAAATATTGAGCATGCATAAAATCCTGTCCAGACAATTCTATACGTATTGATGCCGGCCAGTCATTGGGCGATGGGTTGTCTGCAAAGGAGTAATCCATTGCAGGTAAGGTAAACGTTAGGCTTTTTCCTTGTGGTTTTGTATCTTCACGAAATAATGCTTGAGCCTCATTTCCATTGAGTACGTCTTTCGTTTTTTGAGAAGTGACTAAATAACCTTGTACTTTAAATACGTCATTATTGTCAGGTTTAGGATCGTATGTGTCATACCATGTTTTGAAATTCTCTGTAGGCAATCCAACCCATTGAAGAGTCAGAGTAAGTGTTGCTTCTTTAGAACCATACCATTCAGGAGCCACTAAATTAAAACCAGAACCTGACGATGGTGATTGACCAAAAGGGAAACTGGTAGCATTTGTTTGTTCAATACCGTCATCAGAGGCATAGAGCACATTGTGGTTGCCGTTAATATTGATCTCAATACCTGTAATCTTGGGTAGAATAATTCCTTGAGTGGTGCTCAGTTTTAAGACCGGTAGATCAAACGTCATATTATCAAGATTGTCTGGAGGGCTGATAGGAGCGTCCTTAGCTGATAAGCAAAGTTTAAGATGTGTGTTATTTTCTTTTTCTACCAATAAGGGAAGCCAATCATTTCCCGAACTGATTTTAGCGGTGATGTGATGAGGATTACCCGTCCACTCGTTTTCCAGTGTGACCTTAATACTACGTTCTCCTTTCGACATGGCAAATAAAGAGGAGGTAATCAGATAACCAGATGAAACCGGGGTATCGTTAGAGGTTGGGCTAAAAAGCTTAATACCGTTTTCAGGTAATTTAATATTATCTGAAAGATTAAGGGGCATTGCAGATTGCCAGCCATCGTTATCTTTCCGATACCAACGCAGGTCGGTCAGTTTTCCTTGGTTCGCCAGTAAATCTGCATCTGATGCATACTGTAATGGGTTTCCGGCACTGTCCTGCCCGGCATCAAAGAGGGTTCCTTTAGGGATAAGGTATTCTGTATTGTCTGTATTTAGGGTAATGCCTAAAGCAACGCTATCCGCTTGGGCACTTCTGGGTTTTAGACCCAATAATTCCCGGTAATAAAGATCACGATGCCGCGCAGGGAAGGTGTTGAATAATACTTTGGTTGTTTCTAATAGTTTTAAAAAAGCCAGGACAAAAGCTTGATGTGCCGGTAAAAAGCCCTTTGCTTTATTCGCATTTTGATAAATATCCGCTAGTTTTTCAGGATTATTTTCCTGAATAAAGTAGAAACTGTCCCAGAACTTATTTTTATCTTGACCGAAAGGAATTTTTTCAGCGTATTCTTTAAGCCAGTTTAAAATATCCAGCGTACTTCTTTCATCAAGTTTAAAATCTGTATCTGGTACGATAGCAGCAAGTTTATTTTCTAATTCGGTGAGTCCCATATTATACCACCTGTTATTAGGCTATATCCCTGATATATTTTCAGGAGTTCGTTGTTATTTAGAAATAAGGTTGAAGGTTTTTTTATCCGGCATTGATAGCATATTGACTGGCAATAAAACGGCCTTTTCCCATACTTGGTGTTGTCACATCAGGCCCGGTTGATGGGTTATTCGCCGGTTGTGTCGGGGTAAAACGGGCAGTAAATTGCTGTCCGGCAACAATGACTGTGATAGGACTGCGACAAAAATTCACCTGTTGGCTGGCATCTAATTGGGCAATGGTGACCATACCCATGCCGAGTATCGGATGGGTGGGGGTAATATATTGCGCCTGGAGTTGTACCTTTTTTTCATCACCCACAATAACGATCTTTTTGCCTTGGATTTGCGCGTGTCCGCTGCCTCTGATAGTCGCCAGCCCTAAAATGGTGACCTGCCGGTTGCCGAATAATGGTTCGAATAGCAGACTATCGCCATCGACGATCAGTTGTTTGCTCATAAGCTCACCTTTGCCCGACCTTCATTGACTTCAAGAATCCCTTCAAGCTGTTGAGTGATTTCGCTGCCTCTTAGGGCATAAGTCACTTGAATATGTAGAGTATTCGGTGAGCCTGTTTTCTGATTGACTTGAATATCTGTGATTTCTGCTCGAGGTTCATAGCGTAGTACTCGCTCTTCAATACGGGTTTGAATATCCGACAACAATTCGTCACTGATATTTTCAAACATATAATCATTTAGACCACAACCATAATCTTCACGCATAATTCGTTCGCCGGGTTCAGTCAGAAAAAGGATCTTCATACTTTGGCGAACATTTTCGGCGCCTTCGGCCATTGCTATTCCAGTTTCAATAGAAAACTCTAGCGGAAATTTCCAACCGCGACCATAAATATCGGCTAATATTTGATTCGTCATTCCAATACCTCACTACTGTGTTAAGTTAATTTTCGCACCCTTAATATCGACGCCGGATTTTCCTGTGGCTGACAGGGATTTTTCCGCTTGTATTTTAATTTCCTGGGCCTGAGTGATGAGATTCTGAGTTGAATTAAACGTAATATCTTTATCCTGTTGCAGAGAAACTTTATTTTCTCCGCTATTAAGTGCCACTGTGTTTTCTTTGTTATCGAATATTAATGCTTGTTGTTTATCTCCCTGTTTGATGACTAAAGTTTTCACTGGATTTTTCTCACTGGGTTCTAACGGAGATTTATTTTTAGGATTATGCATGGAACCTAATATCACCGGAAAACGGGGATCGCACTCAAAGAAACCAACAATCACTTCATCCCCCGGTTCTGGATAAAAGCAAAATCCACTTTCATGACTGGCATAAGGTTTACCCAGCCGGGCAAAAAGTACACCTTGAGTCAGGTTTAACGCCGGGATTCTGATCGGAATACGGCCCAGTGATTGGCTGTCTTGTTGGTATTTTTCCACAATACCGATATGCAGCTCTTTAACTTGCGGTACGGGATGTTCCACGTCTGGCTGCATACCTAAGGTTAACCGGGTGCGCCAGCCTTGTCGTTGATTAATTCTCTGACTGACACCGGTGATAATCACCTGACCATCCATGCCTTGACCAAAGCCGTTTAGTGCAAGGAGATCACCGGGTTGATAGTGGTCATTGCCTTCAACTTCAACGCTGCCGGAGATGTTATGGCTTCGCAGGTTATCCATGATGCCTTGAGCAAGATGTTTGGTTTGTTCATTATCCAGCGGGTAGCTGAGAACCCATTGCCATTCTTGACTGGTGAGGGTTTCGATGCTGTCTATTGCCAGCTTGTGACTGCCAAGCCCGCTGTTTTTTGCCTGAGTTCCTTGGGAAAGCTTTTGTTGGGCAATATCCCAGGCGCGTATATTCACTGTCTTAGGGCTGTGTTGGTTATTCCATTGCAGATCCGCTTCAAACAGCACGATGTCCTGATCGCCGCCACGTGGGTGGATCGTATGTACAGTTGAATGATTCAGGGCCTTAGGTGTTGTCAACGTCACCGATTCATTGCCGGGCAGCAGCCAGGTGTTAGTGGCAACCAGTCGGCTTTTTAAGAATGCCCAGTCATTGCAACGAAATTGCACCATTTGTTCATGAGTGGTTTTGAGTTGAGGCGCTTGTTTTATCTTTGTTTGAATACCGTTTTGATTGAATAGTTTCTTGATAATCGCTTCATCACTCTGTTTATTGAATAGCTGCGAGTGAAAGCTATGGGTTAGTTTTTGTAGATGATGTTTTACTGTCAGAGTAACGATGCTGTCCTGACCTTTAAGCCCCAGTGTCTGTCGAACGATGACGCCCTTAAACAACACGGCTTTTTGGAGTTGAACAATAAGTTCATGGCTTGGACGGCAGCTTGCTAATTCAGCCTGCGTCTTGGTGTCAAAAATATGACCGGCATCACCAGCTATGCCCAGAGTGATGTTGGCCGAAGGAATGCCATTGATGTGATGGTTTACTGTCAGGCTGATGACAGTAAACTGGTTGAGTGTTTTGCCACCTATCTTGATGGTTACTGAGGGTATTTTCATGCATCCCCCTTAGCTTGCAGTGTTTGTCCGGGGGTAAAGTCATCAAGATTATCCAGTCCGTTTTGCCAGGCCAGAGAGAGATAATCGATGCCACCGGCCAGAGAAGCACCTGCACCCAATGCTATCAGTGGCAGGGAGAGCATATCGGTTACGCTGACTGCGGTGGCTGGCGGGGATTTTAATTGCCGTTCGGTAGCTTGAATAACGAAGCTTTCGTCTGCAACCAGCGATAAGGTGGCACTGGCCCGCAGCGGCGTGGCGTCCCGATCAAACAGGGTGTAATTAATGGTGAGGCCATTGGCACGGCAGGCAAAATAGCCTTTGTTTTCCCAGCGCATTTTGCCCCATTTGATTTTAAGGAAGTGGGGCACTTTGGTGCTGGCATCTACCGCACACAGGGATTTCAGGGTCGCAAGCTGGGTTTCTATTGGTGTGTTATTACCGGGCATGGATGCATCAAACAGCAGAACTAATGACAATCCGGCTGGCTGGGATAACATATAGCGGCTGCTTTGGCTGGCACGGTTAACACTTTCATCTTGTTGATAGCGGGTTTGATAATCGAGTTGGATCGTGTCGGGGTTATACATGGCCTGTAAACTGCCGACGGAAACTTTCCCTTCCCGGTCTTTGAAGGCGGTGAGGGTGAGTCTGGACAGGCCGCGTTCAATTAAGCTCATAATAGCCTCCTGTTTCACGCAATGCGTCTAACACTTCCTGTTTCACCAGATCAATCAGACGGGCGTTATCCAGTTTTTCCTGGGCTAATGTTAGTGGGGATAATGGGTCACTCGCGGAATCGGTGACTTTGGCCTGAATAATCAGTTCCTTAATTTCTATAGTCATGCTTTCACTCCTAACCAGCGCATATCCTGGTAACGTAATTCCAGGGAATTCACCAAAACGGCATTGCTATTGGCATCAAAGTCGCTGGTGGACCATCGAACCGGTAGCGCATTACTGATTGTCCAGCTTCCCACGGGTAAAGACTGTTCATTTAGCAGCATGACGACAACATCGGCATAAATCGCTTTTTCGCCGCGCAGGACGCGATCAAACACTAAGGTTAGCGGTGTGATCGTCATGACACCACGCTCCAGCACCAGGCTGCCATGCTGGATTTTTTCGGCCAGCCAGACATTTCTGGCGTTTTCCCCGCCCTGGCTGTGTTGGGTGGTTTGCAACTCACGGTTCAGACCTGATATCCGTTGAAAGGCGATGTCGAGCGGGCTGGGGATATTGTTAAAAAGAAAGCTGGCGATAAAACGGTGTGACACTGACGGGGTGTATAAATTGTGCATGTTTTGCCCCTGTTTAATTTAATGGGTGGTTCCGGTACGGGTATCAAATGTCAGATTCAGCTCAATAAATTCCGCCGGAATTAATAGGGCCAGTTTGATTTTCATGATCATTTTCCCGGCCAGTATATCCGCTTCACTCATTGATTCGTTCACACCCAGTAGTAACTCAAATGCCTGATCTTCCTGGGTGCCGCGCAATCCGCCTTTTAACCATAACTGACGCAGCCAGTTGTAGGCCTGACCTTTAAACTTCATCCAGGTGATCGCGTTATTAGGTTCAAAGACAAAGGCACGGCCCAGTTGAGTCATATGGGTTTCGATATAGGAAACCAGACGGCGGATTTGGATATAGCGCCAGGGAGAATCGGGTATGTTGTCCAGAGTGCGGCATCCCCAGATTTTAATGCCTTTGCCGGGGAAGCTGCGAACCAGATTCAGTGAGGTACTGTCCCGATTAAAGAGGCCGTCGGCTTCAATATAAGAGCGTACCGGGCTGATCACCTTGGCTAAAGCTACATTGGCGGGCGCGGTCCATATTCCTTTCTGGCTGTCGTTACACTGGATGACGGCGGCGACCGCAGCGGTAGGCGAAAGTACGATATGTTTATCTTTCTCCTGATAAGTGCTTATCAGCCTTGGCCAGTATACGGCACCCCACTGTCGATCACTTGAGGAAAAATTAGCTAGGCAATTAGCTGCTAGTGTTGGATCGTCCGGGGCATCCAGTAATCCCATGATGCCGCGCCGACTTTTACAAAGGTCGAGTATTGATTGCCATGCTTGTTGCCAAAGGTTTTCTTTAGTGTGGGTGATAGCCTTTAATCCTAGGCTGTCGAGTGGTTCTATGAAAAAATCAAGTAATAATAACCCGGCTTTTATTCCTTGGGTAATGATATCATCTTGGTTAAAGCGGGTAATATCAGGAGCGATAATTAGCGTGATTTCATGTTCTGCGGAAATCGCTTGTTTCACCCACTCCTGTTGTAGGGCGGTGATCAATAATTGAAAATCGGCTAGCGATTTATCATGACCCAATGACAGTACATAGGCTTGTTGTCCGCCGTTTTCAAAAAAGTGGCGCACTGAATAATAGGTTAATCCTGATTCACCAAAATTTGGGGTAAAATCAGTCAGGCTGTTTAGTTTAACGGTGGTTTTATTGCTTGGTTTTTTTGGGGTATAACCAATAAAAACGGGTACACCGATAAATTTATTATTTGGCTTCAAGGATATAGAGTGTTCCGTTATTGTGACTCCAGGCTGTTTTGTCTCTGTTGTCATTATAATCTCCTCAATGACTGAATGGACGCGGTGTTAAACCGCGCCTCAGTACGATTACTGTGCTACGTTTTGTGAAAATTGAAGGATAATAAATTCAGCCGGACGCACGGCGGCCATACCGACTTTGACAATCATTTTGCCTTGTTGAATGTCAGTGTCGGACATGGTGACACCTTTACCAATTTGGACGAAGTAGGCTTCTTGCGGTTTATTTCCCGCTAGTGCTCCTTGTTGCCAAAGTTGATAGAGGTAGTTGTCAATGGCTGCTTGAACCCGTTTCCAGGTTGGCTGGCTATTCGGTTCAAAGACAGCAAATTGCATTGCCTTTTTGATATCCCGTTCTGCCGCATTAAATAAACGTCGAACCGGGATATAGCGCCAATTGTCCGTTTTATCTAATGTGCGGGCTCCCCAAATTAGTGTGCCTTTGCCGGTAAAGGCACGGATGACATTAATACCCGCTTCATTCATGGTACCTTGATCGGTATCTGTGATCGCCACAGACGGTTTAGCATTATTCAATGCCAGGTTAGCGGGAGCTTTCCAGACACCACGATTGGCATCGGTTGCGGCATAGGCACCCGCGACTGCGGCACTTGGGGGGAGAGTAATTGGTATTGTTGGTATGTTAGCAACTTTCCATTTACTATCGATTTCTGTTTTAGCCTTAGCATATTCTCCTGGAGAGACAGTTTTCAGTGCAGCTAGTGTAGTAGCATCTTCATAACCGCTCAGAGTAATATCAGCATCTGCTGGTTGGCTATAAGTAAAAGAAGTCACTAAATCAGGGTAATAGACAGCGGTTTTATCTAGTTGGGTATTGGGTTTATTGGTTCCATCTGAACTATCAGCAATCAGGAAGTAACCTACTTTTTTATCCCCTAATAGCGGGTTTACTGCACTGTAGACCGCCTGTTTTGTGTGGGGTGTTAGTGTTGTATCCGTTTCAGGACAGACCAGTAAGGTAATCTCTTGTTGTTTTTCAATCAGATCTGGCAGTGCTGCTAATTCTGTTTCTCCTAACGGCAACAGATAACATACGCCGCCGCCATTGTTAAAGTAGTGTTGTATTGCAAAGGCACTCAAAGAAGTAGCTGTGACAGTAGCTGCATATGTATAAGTTTTTGGGGAATTCTCATCCCCACTTGTAGTTGTAGCTTTCACTGATACGGCCGGTGAGAGTGAAAACTGCGAAGTAAAATCCAACCAATTGGCGATTCTAATACAGCTCCCTTTTGCGGGTTGGCTCCCGTCTTTTTTGAAAAACTTACCAATAAAAACGGGAATCGCTGTGGGGCTGGAGTTAATCGATAGTGATAGTGAGGCGTCTTCTTCAATATAAACGCCCGGTGTGGCATAGGTTGCAGAAGCCATAAGGTTTTCCTTAAATAAGGTAAATAGGCGGTGATCCTGAATCAATTACCGGCTCTATTAAGACTGGGCAACGTTCTGGGTAAATTGCAGAATAATGAATTCAGCAGGCCGAACCGCCGCCATACCGACTTTGACAATCATTCTTCCCTGTTTTATATCGTCTTCGGTCATGGTGGTGCCTTTACCGATTTGCACAAAGTAAGCCTGTTCAGCTTTGTTGCCTGCCAGTCCGCCTTGTTGCCAGAGGGAATAGAGATAGTTATCGATAGCCCGGTGTACGGCTTTCCAGGTTGGTTGGCTGTTGGGTTCAAATACCGCGAAACTCATGGCATTTTTGATATCCCGCTCCGCGCTGTTAAACAGGCGGCGAACCGGGATATAACGCCAGTTATCGTTATCCTCAAGTGTGCGAGCTCCCCAGACGGTAGTACCGGTATTTGGAAATTCACGGATCATATTGATGGCTTTAGCGGTATTATAGGTACCTTGCAAATCATCTGTGACTTTAAACTTCGGTTTCACTCCGCCTTGTAATACAACATTTGCAGGTGCTTTCCAAACACCTCGGCTGTTATCGACACTGGCATAAATACCGGCCATCACGGCGCTAGGTGGAATATCAACGTTGGTTTTATTTGTCCCCCATTCGGCAGTTAGCCAAGGGTAATAAACGGCGGCAAAAGAGTTTTGGTCATAATCATCTCGAGATGTGCCATTAGAATTTAACTCTCCGGTTGGACCATCAAGAATGGCAAATAATCCTTTTCCTGATTGACAAAGTGTACTTACCGCAGTCTTGATATCTTCTCCGGCAGCAACCAGTAATGTGACATCGTCAAGTTTTGGAACTTGATTTGTTAGTTCACTCGTTTTTACGATATAGCAATATCCACCGCCATTAATAAAATAGGCACGTAATGAAACATCAAGCGTGTCGTCGGGATTAAACGGCCCGTTTTTTATTTTTAAATACTCCAGCCAGCTATTAATACGAATATGGGTATTAGTTGATATTAATGAATTTTCATTTTTGACAGCAAAAACAGGCACTGCCGTTGCACTGGAGCGAACAGAAAGTGACAGTGAGGCGTCTTCTTCAATATAAACGCCGGGATAGGTTGTCGTTGTTGGCATATATTGCCTCCAATTATTGGGCGGTATTTTGTGTAAATGTTTTAAGCTGCCTGAATGGTTACCCGATCCGCAGTAAGTTTTATTTCTTGAACTGCAATATCATTGCTGGTGGCATCAAAAGAAGGGGAGGTTAATGAAGTTGGGAACGCATTTGCTACGCTCCAGGTCATTAAAATTTCTGTCCCGGCTTCATTGGTCAGATTAATTGCAACGTCTTTTTTCTCAACCTGATTAAGCTGAATGGAATTAAGCCAGTCAAAAAGTTTAGTATCCCCAGGGAATACCCCTTTACGTAGCGTAATATTGATTAACTGACGTTGGCCCGGCATTTTATAATAATTACCGGTACCATCTTTATATTCTATTACATCATACGTAATATCGAGCCCAGAAACGCTGTTGAAAGGGATTTGTTCATCACCAACGGAGACAACAAATCGATAAGTAGGAATAGGATAGTTAACAGCGATTTGATCTGTAGTTGTGGCCATAATTATTTCCTTTATTTTTCATTTATATTGCGAATTAAAAGTGATTATTGCTTTGTTTTTATTAGCACTGAGCTATAGACAATAGCTACCGCACTAACCTGATTTGCCTTGGTTATTCTTTATATAGAAACGTTACTCGGTGAATTTGAGATCACATTGATGATCACGTTGAATTATAGTGAACCCAAGTTAATTTCAAATACTAATTATTAATATTTAAAATTATCAATTAATCAAACTATAACTACATAAATTATTTTGTAATCACATGGTTATATTTTTCTATAAAAGGATGAATAAATAGTGTGTTATAAATTTTGATATATAAATGATGGTGAGTTTTGGCAAAGCGATTTGTTAACAGAGGGTTACGTATACTTATTTTCTTAAGTTTAATATGTCAGATTATTAGGTTTTAATAACGAACAATGGAGATTAATGTTGCTGTTTTATAGTTTTCCTATAATAACAAATATTTTTTGTGGGGATTCTAATAGAGATAACTTGGATTTGTTTCCTTTACTTATTTCCATATTACTATCTATTATTACTAGGCTATGATTCATATCGTTTGGTTTTTATGGATAAAGTTACTTCTGGTTTTAATAACCTAATTAATCTGTCTAAAGGAATATTATCTTATGAATTACAAATGCTTATTAACTATTTCAACCGCAGTATCGTTTGCCATTTTTAGTTTTTCATCATTTAGTCACGATAAACTTTCTCTTCCTGCTACTGAAATCACTAAAAAAGTTAATGCTGAGATGGCATCAACATTACCATTCAATGATAAATCTGATTTTGATGATGCTAAACGAGGTCTTATTGCCAGACCTGATTCTCTGATTATTCGTGATGATAAAGGTAACGTAATATTAGATCTTGATAGTTATCGTAAATTTATTACCGATAAAACACCGGCTCCAGATACCGTTAACCCCAGCTTGTGGCGTAATGCACAACTTAATGTGGAATATGGGCTCTATAAAGTGAGCGATCGTATTTATCAAGTGCGTGGTTATGATATAGCTAATGTGACCTTTATTGCAGGAGATACCGGGTGGATTGTTTTAGATCCGGCTACATCCACTGAAACAGCAAAAGCAGCCTATGATCTGGTCAGTAAACACTTGGGTAAGAAGCCGGTGGTGAGTGTGATTTACAGCCATTCTCACGTTGATCACTACGGTGGTGTACGCGGTATTGTCAACGAGGAGGATGTTAAAGCAGGAAAAGTGCAAGTTATTGCGCCAGAAGGTTTTATGGAACAGGCTGCTAGTGAAAAGGTGATTGCCGGTAATGCCATGAGTCGTCGGGCTATTTATATGTTTGGTTCTTTGTTGCCACGGGCTCCACAGGGGCATGTAGGGACAGGTTTGAGTGCGGAAGTTGCGACTGGAACGGTAACGTTGATCCCACCAACACGTACTATCAAGCTGACGGGTGAAAAAGTAACGATTGATGGTGTGGAGATGGTATTTCAGGTGACGCCTGGTACGGAAGCTCCCGCAGAGATGAATACTTGGTTTCCACAATGGAAAGCGATGTGGATGGCGGAAAATACCACGAATACCATGCATAATATTTTGTCGTTGCGAGGTGTTCAGGTACGTAATGCTTTAGCCTGGTCGAAATATATTGATCAAATTATTGAGTTATATGGGGATCAAGTCGAGGTAAAATTCCAGAGCCACCAATGGCCGATGTGGGGTAAAGAGCGTGTGGTGGATTATTTTAAAAAACAACGCGATTTATACAAATATATTCATGACCAAACAGTGAATCTGATGAATAAAGGCTACACGGGTGAAGAAATTTCCGAGATGCTCAGATTGCCACCAGAGCTTGCACGTTATTTTCCGAACCGTGGCTATCATGGATCACTGAGCCATAATGTGCGGGCGGTTTATCAGTTCTATATGGGTTGGTACAGTGGAAATCCTTCTGATTTGAATAACTTGCCTCCGAAACCTTCTGCGATTAAATATGTGGAATATATGGGCGGTGAAGCGGCGTTGATAAAACGGGCGCAGGCTGATTTTGATAAGGGCGAATACCGTTGGGTGGCTCAAGTGCTCAAACATGTTGTTTTTGCTAATCCCGATAGTGTGGTGGGAAAAACCTTACTGGCTAAAACTTATGAGCAGTTGGGTTATCAATCCGAATCAAACTCCTGGCGTTCGATCTATTTGCAGGGCGCATCGGAACTGCGTCACGGTGTACCAAAATCTGGCGGCCTGAATGCTGGTAGCCCGGATACTATTCGTGCCATATCACCTGAAATGTTATTCGATTACCTGGCAGTGCGGTTGAATGGGCCTAAAGCTGCCGGTAAGAAATTGGTGATGAACATTAATCTCACCGATCTCAATAAGCGTTATACACTGACCGTGGAAAATGGGGTGCTGAATTATACGGATAAACAAGTGACACGGGCTGATGTCACATTAACGTTAGCCAAGACTGTTCTGGATAAAATTCACTTGAGCAAAGAAGAGTTTGACGATCAGGTACAAAAACGGAATGTGAAAATTAAGGGCGATCGCACTAAGTTTAATGAATTTATTGGGATGCTGGATAACTTTCCATTCTGGTTCAATATTGTGACGCCTCGAGCAGAGCAGAATATGATGTAATTCCTGACATCTGGTTGCTGATTTTTAAATACAAACTACAGCGGTTACGCTGTAGTTTGATTCAATATAGTTTTATGAGGAAAGTCAGGCTGTGGGACGAGCGACGATATTACGCGTTTCCATTCTGACTTCTTCAATACGGACGTTGATAATATCATTCAATTGGTAAACGGCTTCACCTTTGATAATCACGGTGCCGGTTTCTTGACTACATTGCAGTTCATCGCGCACCGCATGCAGGAATGGTGCCGGTATAAAGGCGACCGCGCCATTCTCTACCAGACGGACACGCAAACCACCGCGGGTAATATCAATGACTTCTGCGGTAAATTGTTGTTCGGTTCCTGCATGGGGTTGCAGGAAACGCGCATATAGCCAATCACCCACATCGCGTTCAGCCATACGGTTCAGGCGGCGACGTTCAGCCAGTTGCAGGCAGGTTTCTTCTGCTGGTTTTTCTGCATCCGTTTTTTGAATAATTGCTTTCAGTAAGCGATGGTTAACCATATCGCTGTATTTACGGATGGGTGATGTCCAGGTGGCGTAAGCATCAAAACCGAGGCCAAAATGAGGGCCAGGCTCAGGTTTAATTTCTGCAAAAGTTTGGAAACGGCGAATACGGCTATCAAGGAATTGTGTTGGCTGTTTATCCAATTCACGACGTAATTTGCAGAAGCCATCCAATGTCAGCAACTCTTCTGCATTTTCTTCGATACCATTTTCTTTTAGTAATTCAACCACTTGTTCAATCTGGAGTGGCTCAAAACCGGTATGGACATTGTAGACGCCAAAGCCTAACTTATCGCGCAGTATTTTTGCCGCGCACAGGTTAGAAGTGATCATCGCTTCTTCAACAATACGGTTTGATGCACGGCGTTGTTCTACGACGATATCCAGCACATAACCATTTTCATCAAGGATAAAGCGGTAATCAGGGCGATCTTTGAAAATCAGTGCATGTTGATGACGCCATTGGTTACGGCGTTCACTCATTTCTTTCAAGAGATTGATTTGCGTCGCAATGGATTCAGAAGCAGGTTTCCAGCTACCTTTTCCTTCCAGCCAGTCAGAAACCTCGTCATAAACCAGTTTCGCTTTTGATTCAACCCAGGTAGAGAAAAACGCGATATCGTCACCAAGCTGACCATCTTCAAGAATAGACACCTGACAAACCAAGGCGGGACGGCGCTCATTAGGACGCAGAGAACATAAGTTTTCTGACAGATCGCGTGGCAGCATGGGGATATTGAAACCTGGCAGGTAGTTAGTGAAAGCACGTTGATGAGCAATCTTGTCCAGTTCGCTGTCAGCCGCGATATAAGCTGTTGGATCAGCAATGGCTATGCTGAGTTTCAGGCTGCCGTCATCTTGTTTGACGACATGCAAAGCGTCATCCATATCTTCTGTGGTGGCACTGTCGATAGTGACAAAATCCAGAGAAGTTAAGTCTATCCGCTCAAGATCGCCATCATTCAACTGGCAATCGGCCGTCATCTCTGGCGCATTACGTTCCAGATTGTGACGGGTCAATGTTACCCACCAGGGCGCATAGTGATTGTCGCCTTCGGTGATATAGCCGGTAATTTCTGCATGAAAGCCACGGCTTCCTTTCAGAGGATGATGGCGCATTTCAGCGACGGCCCAGTCACCGTTCTGAAACGGATGAGTGACTTGATTGGCCGGGCGGCAAGGGATGGCGTCTTTTAGCAGAGGGTGATCAGGAACGATCCATAAACGGTTGTCATTTTCTTTTTTCTGGATACGGCCAACGAAGCGATTTAGAAATGGTTCGACCAATGTTTCGGGTTCGGCGATCTCTCTTTCTTTATCAGTATGAATAGCGGCGGTAACCCGATCGCCATGCATCACTTTTTTCATTTGTGGAGGCGGAATGAAATAGCTTTTTTGTCCGTCGACTTCCAGAAATCCGAAACCTTTTTCTGTGCCTTTTACGAGGCCCTCTACGCGGAGTGTCTGGGAATGAAGTTGCTGTTTTAGCTGTGCAAGCAGCGGATTATTTTGAAACATAATATCCGGAGAAAGTTGAGGGTTATTATCAGATAGTTTTGGAACAACATTTTTACGCGAATCAGCAGTGTCGAGCAAGTAACATCTTCAAAATAGCATAAAACAGTATGGATTTTGTAATGAAAATTATAATAGTTACGCAGGGTAAACTTTTTCTTTAAGCTTAAAAGCAATATAACATGGTGAAAGTTGAAAATCGTATTTGCAAAATAAATCACCTAATAGCCCAAATTTTTTGCAATCTGGATTTAAGAGGGATTTCCATTATTATGGTAGTATAATGCGGTTTTTTGTTGGAGTGAGTGGCTATGAACAAAGTAAATTCAAATTTCACGACAGCAGTAAAGCGCGCTGCGAGGGGCATGTTAAGGCGTCAAGTGGAGCCTTCAAATCGTGCTAGTGCTGTTTATGGGTTTAGTAATCATGCTCTGAAGAAATCTGGTGAAGAGCTGAAAATAGCATGGAGCTCCGCGTCTCTGTCTGTTAGGCATCCTAAAGGTTAGTGTGGTGTTGTGGCTAAAGAATATAGTTGTATCTATGAACAGTTAGTAGACTCGGATGATGATATTCATGGAATCATTTCCTATTCTGTCTACAAACGTCAAAAAATTCAGTTCATTAAAGATTTTAAACAAAAACATCAAAGAGCGCCAACAGATATCGATCTTCAACCTTTCAATGAATTATCAATGTCTCCGGCGCAACTTGAGTTTTACCGTAGCGAGGCTACTGTGTTGACAGAGAGGTTTTTGGCTGATGTTCTTGAAGAAGATCTTGAGGAAAGGGAAGTATTCTTTTCAGCAAAAGTCCATTCTGAACTGAATAATATTAAACCTAACCATGTATTAGATATTATCAAAGGCGCTGCTGGTTCTCTGTTATTCGTTCTTTTGACTGGTGTATTGTACTTCTCTGTTTGGTCTTTATCGACGTCACCAAAGATGGTTGTCGAGCAAATATTTGATGTGAAGATTGTATCTGCCAAAGACTAAGAGCATGAGAAATAAGTTAACAGGAAATTGGATATTCTTGATAGCGTGTAGAATTTCTGATTCTAATTGGGTGTAAGGGGAGGGTGAGTGAAATCATCTTCTTTCCGATCATTCGTCTCACCGCAACGGCCCTTAGCCTTTTACAACTCTTGTTTGCAATCGTACTCGCATAAATCTTCAATAATGCAAGAACCACAACGAGGTTTACGGGCTATACAGGTATAACGTCCATGTAAAATAAGCCAGTGATGGCAATCGACTTTAAATTCAGCCGGAACGACTTGCAGTAATTTATTTTCGACTTCATTGACATTTTTACCGGGAGCAAAATGAGTACGGTTACACACCCGAAAAATATGGGTGTCTACAGCAATGGTTGGCCAGCCAAAAGCGGTGTTTAACACCACATTGGCTGTCTTGCGGCCAACGCCTGGCAATGCTTCCAATGCAGCACGATCCTCAGGAACTTCACCATCATGTTTTTCCAGTAAGATCCGGCAGGTTTTAATGGTGTTTTCCGCTTTGGTGTTATACAGGCCGATGGTTTTTATATACTCTTTCAGCCCATCCACGCCGAGGTTAAGAATGGCCTGAGGTGTGTTGGCAACCGGATAGAGTTTCGCTGTCGCTTTATTAACACTGACATCTGTCGCCTGAGCTGAGAGCAGTACTGAAATAAGCAGCTCAAAGGGCGTGGTGAAAACCAATTCAGTCGTTGGTTTTGGGTTGTTATCGCGTAAGCGCGTTAAAATTTCGATACGGCTTTGTTTGTTCATATCAAATGGTGCTCTCTGGTTCTGGTGATATTGCTACTGCATTGCTTTTTTCTTTTATTGCTCTGGTTTTCATTTTTTCATCAATCAGGTATTTTGCTGCCAGCATTAATCCCAGGCCAATAAAAGCGCCCGGAGGCAAGATAGCCAGTAGGAAAGGGGAATCCATATGAACAATTTCTATCCGTAATATTTTAGCCCAATTGCCTAGCAGCAGATCAGCGCCATCAAACAGAGTTCCATTGCCAAGAATTTCCCTCATAGCACCGAGAACAAACAGCGCAAAAGTGGCACCTAATCCCATGGCTAAACCATCAATGGCAGAAGGCATGACCGGATTTTTGGCAGCATAGGCTTCAGCGCGACCAATAACAATGCAGTTAGTGACGATCAATGGAATGAAAATCCCCAGTGATTCATATAGACCAAAAGCGTAGGCGTTAATCAGCATTTGTACGGTACTGACAACCGAAGCGATTATCATGACGTAAATCGGGATGCGGATTTCATTGGGAACCCAGCGACGCAGGCTGGACACAGCAATGTTGGTACAGACCAGAACCAGTGTGGTTGCTAGCCCTAAACCCAGTGCATTGGTTGCCGTGGAAGACACCGCCAGCAGTGGACATAATCCCAACAGCTGTACTAAAGCGGAGTTATTTTTCCACAGCCCTTGGGTAAACAACTTTTTGGTTTCACTCATGATTTTTCTCCACAGGGCTCCAGAGAAGAGAGATGTTCAGGTACAGTTTGTAAATAGAGAGTGGTCCACTTGACGGAGTTTACCACAGCGCGTGGGGTAATAGTGGCACCGGTAAATTGATCAAACTCGCCACCATCTTTTCTCACCGCCCAGTGCCGGTTATTATCTGATTTTACGGTTTTCCCTGAGAATACTTTGATCCAGTCTGAAATCCGGGTTTCAATTTTATCGCCCAGGCCAGGGGTTTCATGATGTTCTGTTACTCGTACGCCTAACACTTTTCCTGAGAAATTTGCCCCGACCAGTAACTGAATAGCCCCTGAATAGCCATCTGGTGCTGTACTTTCCAACGCTGCGGCCACCGGCTGACCATTTTTGCGGGCCAGATAGAGACGATGAGGTAGTTTGTTTCCCAAAGCATCGGCACTGATCAAATAACATTCGTTTTGCATATCGTTGTCATACAAAGCAGGTGGAACAACCTGATCAAGCAGTGACTTATGCTGTAACGCGGCCTGTTCTGCAATGGTACTTTTAGTCAGTGAATTCACAACAGCCGTCAATCCGGTAGTAATTGCAGCGAAAATAGCCAGTGTGATGCCGTGACGTCGCATTGTTTCTAACATAACGGCTCCTTATTTGTGCCCGTAAGCGCGGGGTTGAGTGTAATGGTCAATCAGTGGCACGGTGATGTTCGCCAATAAGACAGCAAATGCTATCGCATCAGGATAACCACCATAAACACGGATGACCCAGACTAGCAAGCCAATCATTGCGCCAAAAACTAAACGACCTTTGGGTGTTGTGGATGCACTGACCGGATCGGTTGCAATGAAAAATGCGCCCAGCATGGTTGCACCAGAAAATAGTTGTAATAATGGCGGGGAATAACGGCTGGGATCAATCAACCAGCTTGCGAGTGAACATAGACCTAACATGACGATAAATGCCACAGGAATTTGCCAGCTTATAACCTTTCTGTTGAGCATAATAAGCCCGCCAATAAGATAGGTAATGTTGACCCATTGCCAGCCAACGCCTGCCAGAGATCCCTGTAATATTGGCTGACGCAGAACATCATCAATGTTGTGTGTCAGTAAACCGGTTTTAAAACTATCCAGTGGTGTTGCCTGGCTTATTCCGTCGAAACCTTGCTGCAACTGTTGCAATGTTGCTCCATCGGGAATATGCCCGGTGAAGATCACCATCAGACTGTCCAGCGGTGTGATTTGTGCTGCCATCAAATCCATAGGCGGCAACCAACTGGTCATTTGCACCGGGAATGATATTAGCAACACGACATAACCAACCATTGCCGGGTTGAACGGGTTTTGACCAAGACCACCATACAGGTGTTTGGCAATGATCACGGCAAAAGCGGTTCCTAGTACAATCAGCCACCAGGGAGCCAGTGGTGGAAGACTGATCCCTAAAAGTAAGCCTGTCAACAACGCGGAATTATCCTGCAAACGAGTCATAATCGTCTGTTTACGCAGAGACAGAGCAAATGATTCCGCCAGCAGGGCAGTAATAACTGCAAGCAAGATTTGGAACAATGTACCGTAGCTAAAAAAGTAAGTTTGTACCGCAATACCGGGTATCGCTGCCAGCACAACCCACAGCATAATGCGGCTGGTGCTTTGTTGATTGTGTGTAAAAGGCGAACTTGCGACTTTTAGCTTTTTATTGTCAGTTTGAACGGGCCTGAATTTCATTGATAACAATCACTATTCTGTTGAAATTTTCTGTTGTTCCTGAGCGGCTTTTTTTGCCTTAACTCTGGCAATAGCGGCAGCAACGGCAGCTTTGCGCGGATCAGTTTCTTCTGCTGGCGGTGTTTCTGCCTGAATGTCGGTTACTTGCTGTGTTTGAGCTTTCTTGGCTTTGACACGAGCAATAGCGGCAGCAACGGTAGCTTTGCGCGGATCAGTTTCTTCTGCTGGCGGTGTTTCTGCCTGAATGTCGGTTACTTGCTGTGTTTGAGCTTTCTTGGCTTTGGCACGAGCAATAGCGGCGGCAACGGCAGCTTTGCGCGGATCAGTATCTTCTGTTGGCGGTGTTTCTGCCTGAATGTCGGTTACTTGCTGCGTTTGAGCTTTCTTGGCTTTGACACGAGCAATAGCGGCGGCAACGGCAGCTTTGCGTGGATCTGATTCTTCTGCTGGTGGTGCTTCTTCCTGAGTTTCAGCTACTTGCTGTATCTGAGCCTTTTTAGCTTTAACTCGGGCAATGGCAGCCGCGACTGCATCTTTACGCGGATCTTGCTTTTCATCAGCGGTAGATTCTGGTTCTATTGTTTCCAGTGACGGTGTCACTTCCTGACTTTGGGCAGTTTTCTTTGCTTTAGCTCTGGCAATCGCGGCTGCCAATGCGGTTTTGCGAGGATCTTCTGAACCTGTTGGTTCAGGTGTAACAGTATTGATATTTTCAGTAGCCTGTTTTTCTGCCTGACGAGTACGAAGCTGCTCTTTTCTTGCCTGACGAGCGGCGATGACTGCTGAATTGTCTGGTGCTTGTCCCGGTTCTATAGAAACAATTTTGCCAGCGTCAGCCTGTTTTTCCTTCACACGGGAGAGCGCGGCTTGCACAGCATTTTTATCTGTATTATCGATCTGGACAGCGGCTTTTTTATGTCGTTCCTCGCGAGCCAGTTTCTCCCGTTCCATACGAGCTTGTTTAGCTTCGAAACGAATTTTGGCTTCCGCTGAACGGAGGTTTTCCTGATCCAACGCCTGAATTTCAGCTTTCTCCTGGCGGTAATATTGCACCAGAGGAATATTACTCGGGCAGACATAAGCACAGGCACCACATTCAATACAATCGAACAGGTTGTGATCTCTGGCTTTCTCATGCTCTTGTCCACGGCTGAACCAATAGAGCTGTTGCGGCAATAAATTGGCAGGGCAGGCTTCCACACATAATCCACAACGGATACAAGCCTCTTCCGCTGTATTTGAGTCCATTTCCTGATGTGATGGTGCCAGAATGCAGTTACTGATTTTAACCACAGGGACATTTAAGTCAGGTAAAGTGAATCCCATGAGAGGACCCCCCATAATCACCATCTGTTCTGATTGTGGTTCAAAACCGGCTAATTGGAGAAGAAATTGTACCGGTGTACCGAGTCGCGTCCAGAAGTTCCCCGGTGAAGCGACTGCTTCGCCGGTAAGGGTGACGACACGTTCAATCAAAGGTTCGCCATCAATAATGGCACGTTTGATCGCAACCACAGTCCCGACGTTTTGCATCAGAACACCGATAGCAGAGGAGCGGCCGCCGGAAGGCACTTCTTTACCGGTCAAAATCTTGGTCAGCTGTTTCGCGCCACCGGAAGGGTATTTGGTCGGAATAACCCGGACGATGATAGATTTATCGCCGTTTAGAGCGGTTTTCAGTGCTTTTATTGCTTCTGGTTTATTATCTTCGATACCAATCAGGATCTGTTCCGGTTTAAGCAGATGTTCCAGAATACGAATGCCTTCAATGAGTTCGTCCGCATGTTCCTGCATCAGGCGGTCATCAGCGGTAATATAAGGTTCACATTCTGCGGCATTGATGATCAACGTCTTAATACCATGCCGGCCACTTTGCAGTTTGGAGGCAGTAGGAAAGCCAGCGCCACCTAAACCGGCGATACCTGCCTGATGGATGCGGTTAAGCATCGTGTCTGCATCAAGTGATTGATAATCAGGTGCCTGAACGCGTTCACACCATTGATCTGTACCATCAGGGAGCAAACGGACACACAACTCTTTCAACCCGGATGGGTGCGCTGTTATGCACGGTTCAATGGCAATGATAGTGCCGGAAGTTGATGCGTGAACCGGTACGGTACGTCCAGTGCCAAACGTCAGAGGCTGGCCTTTAAGCACTTTATCACCGGCTTTAACCAGCAATTCGCCTTCGGTACCCAAATGTTGTTGCAACGGGATGATTAGCTCTTCCGGCAGTGGCGCAATGCGCAATGGTGTTTGGCTGGATTGCAGCTTCATTTCAGGTGGGTGAATACCACCTTTAAAATCCCAGATTTTGTTTTTGTTGAGTAAATTGAACAAATTAAGCATGGTGTTCAGCCTCAATGTTTTTAACCGGGATACGGTTAACGGAAGCTGCCTGGGATGGCTGAACAGTGATATTCTTTACCGGAATGGTTTTTAAATCCCACTTCCAGTTCGCAGTCGTTGTTGCCACAGGGATCATCGTAATACAGTCTGTCGGGCAAGGAGCAACGCACAGGTCGCATCCAGTACATAAATCTTCAACAACGGTATGCATGGCGCGGGTTGCACCAACGATAGCGTCTACAGGACATGCCTGAATACATTTAGTGCAGCCAATGCAATTCTCTTCATCAACAAATGCGACTTTGCGGACCGGGTTTTTTATGCTTTCATCACCATCCAGTGGTTGTGGATCGACCCCAAGCAGCTCGGAGATTTTCAGCATGACTTGTTCACCACCAGGCGCACATTTGTTAATAATTTCACCATTATTCGCCACAGCTTCAGCATAAGGGCGGCAGCCAGGATAACCACATTGCCCGCACTGGCTTTGCGGTAAAATATCATCAATGTTTTCAACGATAGGATCTTCTTCCACCTGAAAACGACGAGCAGCAAAACCCAGGATTAACCCAAAAATTAACCCTAGTGCACTTAGTGCACCAATAGCAATCCATAACGATATCATCAGAACTTCACCAAACCACTAAAACCCATAAAAGCCAGGGACATTAATCCTGCGGTAATCAGGCCGATAGATGAACCTTTGAAAGGGGCGGGTACATCGGCAACGGCCAGGCGTTCACGAATAGCGGCAAACAGGACCATCACCAGAGAGAAACCGGCAGCGGCCCCGAAACCATAAATAGCGGATTGCAGAAAATCGTGTGATTGATTGATATTCAGTAGCGCTACACCCAGTACGGCACAGTTAGTGGTAATCAACGGCAGGAAAATACCCAGTAACCGGTATAACGTCGGGCTGGTTTTACGTACAACAAGTTCTGTAAATTGCACCACAACGGCAATGACAAGAATGAAACTCAGGGTACGCAGATAGATTAAATCCAGGGGTAGCAAAATAAAGGTATTCACCAGCCATGAACATACCGAGGCCAGTGTCATAACAAATGTGGTAGCAAAGCCCATCCCGATGGCGGTTTCCAGCTTTTTAGAGACGCCCATAAAAGGGCATAAGCCAAGAAATTTCACCAGGACGAAATTGTTAACCAATACGGTTCCGACAAATAAAAGAAAGTAGTCAGTCATTGCTGTGCCTGAAATAAAGTCGTTTACTTTTTATAAGATGATAAAAATGCCCGCACCTTACTGTGGGGCAATCTATTGTTATGATAACAACCGAAGAAAATTGCGGTTATCGATCTTGTGTGAAAGTCATTTTGACCCGGAGAGAACGCTTAATGTAGGGAACAAAAATAGCGGCGGCTAATAGTGGCCATGCCAATGCCCGTAAAGCAATTTGATCAGGAACGGGGGAGAAGGTGAACGTTTTCAATGCGATTAATACGGTAACAATAAGCCAGATAATAAAAATTTGCGGGAATCTTTTTGACCGGCGGAAAAGCAGTTTCAATACCCATAGGGTGAAACACCACATTACCGCGGTAATGGCAACAGAAAGAAACCACATTAAAGTAAAGTGATTATTCCCGATGCTCAACGAAGGGTTCTGACTGAGAAAAGTCATAATATATAAAGCGAGCATGACACTGGCACTGAGAAAGGTCATGATCAGATAAGCAGCTGGGGCCAGAATCCAGCCATTAATTCTGTGGTAATCATTAGTTTTATACATAAGCTATTCCCACTAAAGCTATGTGAAAAAGAAATAGTAGGCGATTCTGTCTGGTTAGTGAATAGATTAGTTCAGAGATAATTTGCGAAACGGTAATCACCGATGATATTTTTTCCTGATGTTGAATTGCAGCATATGAATAATAAGTTTGAGGACCTGTTATGAGTGATCTGTTAAAGGTTGGGTTGGTGGGATATGGTTATGCCAGCAAAACCTTCCATGCACCATTAATTGCCGGGACTGCCGGTGTTAAATTGGTTGCCATTTCCAGTAGTAACGCTGAAAAAGTGAAATCAGACTGGCCAAATATTGCGGTCGTATCCCGTCCTGAGGATCTTTTCAACAATCCTGAAATTGATTTGATTGTTATTCCCACGCCTAATGACACTCATTATCCTCTGGCACAGCAGGCACTGGCAGCCGGTAAACATGTTGTGGTGGATAAACCTTTTACTATTACGGTTGAACAGGCCGAATCTTTAAAGCAACAAGCAGAACAGGCGGGGTTATTACTTTCCGTATTTCATAACCGCCGTTGGGATTCTGGTTTTCTGACGATAAAATCCCTGATTAAAGAAAATAGATTGGGAAAATTGAAATATTTCGAATCCCATTTTGACCGTTATCGTCCGGTTATTCGTCAAAGATGGCGTGAGGCGGCGGGAGAGGGAAGCGGTATTTGGTATGATTTAGGCCCTCATTTACTTGATCAGGCGGTTCAATTGTTTGGTAAACCGCAATCCATTACGGCTGATTTGGGGATGATCCGCCCACAAGCTGAAGCGGTGGATTATTTTCATGTATTGCTGAATTATCCGGATATCAAAGTGGTTCTCCACGCAACAACACTAGCGGCGGCTGAATCTGCGGTTTATACGCTGCATGGTATGGAAGGCAGTTACGTGAAATATGGTCTTGATCCTCAGGAAGAACGATTGAAAGCAGGGGAAAGGCTGCCACATGCCGATTGGGGATATGATATTCGTGATGGAATTGTGACGCTGTCACGTGAAGATGAATTAGTGACGGAATATATCCCGACGTTGCCCGGTAATTATGCTGCTTATTATGCTGCGATCCGCGATGCTATTACGATAGATAAACCCAATCCGGTAACGGCAAGTGAAGCCATTCAAATCATGAAATTAATTGAAGCCGGTACCGAATCAGCAAAACAACAACGAACAGTGGCAGTTTAATCGTGACTTTTATTGATTAGTCCGGCTTGCCGGGCTAACTATTTGCAAAGCAAGGAAAATAACTGATGACTTGGTGGCAAAAGTTAAGAATAGATCCTTTTTTGATGATATTAGTGACGGTAGTTGTTATTGCGACATTCTTGCCTTGTGAGGGGGAAATTAAAGTCTGGTTTCAACGGCTAACGACGGCGGCTATTGCTTTGCTGTTCTTTATGCATGGGGCTAAATTATCCCGCCAAGCCATTATTGCCGGTATGGGGCATTGGCGGCTTCATTTAGTGGTCTTTCTCAGTACTTTTGTCTTATTCCCGATTATAGGATTGGGATTGAATCTGCTGGTCCCTGAGATCATGACATCGGCAGTTTATTGGGGATTTCTTTACCTTTGTGCATTACCAGCCACGGTTCAATCAGCCATTGCTTTTACTTCTGTTGCGGGTGGTAATGTTGCTGCTGCCATTTGCAGTGCTTCGGCATCCAGTATTTTGGGGGTATTTTTATCGCCAATATTAGTTGGGTTGATGATCCATACACAAGGTGAAGGCAGCGCTGATACATTGGAAGCAATAAAATCCATTGTGCTTCAATTGATGGTTCCCTTTATTATCGGGCATCTGTCACGGCCATTGATTGCACGTTGGGTGGAGAGACATAAAAAACTGGTTAATATGACGGACCGGTCATCAATTCTTTTAGTGGTTTATGTGGCTTTTAGTGAAGCTGTGGTAGAAGGCATCTGGCATAAGATTGATGGTTATTCACTCCTGATGATTGGGGTTGTTTGCTGTATTGTGCTGTCGGTTGTGTTGGTTATTAATACTTATATTGCCCGCTGGTTGGGTTTTAATAAAGAAGACGAAATTACAATTGTTTTTTGTGGTTCGAAAAAGAGTCTGGCTAATGGTGTGCCAATGGCAAATGTTTTGTTCCCGGCTGCGACGGTTGGTGTGATGTTGCTGCCATTGATGATTTTTCATCAAATTCAGTTGATGGTGTGTGCGGTGTTAGCGCAACGTTATGCCAGGAGGTTAAGACGGAAATAGATGTGTAAATATATTAATGCAATTTTACATTTCAGATACTTTTCTTTCGAGATCTAAAAGATTCACCATCTCCCGGTGAAGAGAATGTTGGCAGGGTGTTCTGTTTAATATTTTAGCTTTCGAGGATTTGGATAAAAAACAGCTATAAAAACCATTAATTTTGAGGGGATAATTGTCATCGGCTTTATTCTCTGATCTCGGTATTTTGTTTGGTGACAATTATCAGATCATAAATAAAGCCTTTTTTCTATCTAAAATAACCGGTTGGCGCTAAAGATCCTGTTTATGAGTAGGGTATAAGAGCTGTCAGGGTTTGGCCGGGGGCCATTGCTGGGCAGCATGGAGCACGCGCAGCACAACCACCGTACCGCTGTCGATGCGATAAACAATCACATAATTAGGCCGCACGACGATTTCACGTGTGCCGCGCACGCGGCCGGGGCGGTACAGTTTAGGCTGCTGCGCAACGAGTTCGATTTTAGTATCAAAGTCTGCGTCAAGCTCAAGCGCGGCATTGGGGTTGTTTTGTGAGATGTAATCAAAGATACACTCCCGATCTGCTTCCGCGATCTTTCGCCAAATGATTTTCATATGCGACCCTATACAATGCGTTTACGCAAGGCTTCACGTTTGGCGGCAAATTTGGCCTTGACATCAGCGTGAGGGATACCTCCGGGTTCGTCTATGGCTTGCTGCACCTGCTCACGAAACCACGCATCATATGCAGCCGCCTCGTGGGTACGCTTGAGCGCTTCGGCACGATCGGGCCTGCGAGAGGTCGAGGTATTGAGAGTGTCGGGGGTGTAGTTTGATGAATCCACGTCGAAGCGGGCAATGCCAATTTTTTTGAGGTAGGAAACCAGCGTCTCGAACTTGCGAAACAGCCGCACATTGCGGCTGCGCTGAGCTGCAAGTGGTCGCTCGTACATTCCATAACACACCATTACGGTCCAGCCACCTGGCTGGCCTACGATGTGCGCTCCTCTGACAGCTCCGGCTTCCACAAGATGGGAGAGTGTGCCGTGGTCGATAGTTTCAGCCATGTTGTTACCTCGCAATTTTTGAATATTTCACAATAGGTCTATTATAATTTATAGTGCAAATTATAGTAAATTGCAATGCTCTTAATTGTTACTTCACTCAAAAAGGGAAGGATGTAGCTTGAGGTGTTAAATAAAGTGAGTTTGATTTATACTGGAATGGGTGTTTTACCCTTCGTAAAGTTTTGTTTTAATCAGAAACCCGCACGTTGCCGCGTCGGGTTTCACTTTTTCTATTTCAAAATGAAAACCGTACTCCAGCTAGCTCATTAATTCTGGTGCCGGGATACCAACACTCAAATTGTGACTTTAGCTCGCCATTCAGAACGGCCGTCCGAGGAGAGCATTTAAATGATTGCCCCACAGTTTTTATGCTCTCAACTGAGTTGGTAATACGCCACATAACAATATTTCGTTTACCCGTGACTTGTTCAAATGAGCGTTATTATAATTGTGTACCCGAAAATAAATCATCGTCTCCATCATCAAAAATAGCAAAAAAGGATTCTGGTTTTATTTCACAGGATAGGACCTTTTCATCTCCATACTTATCTGTTCTATAAAAGCGATAATGAATAAACTGGTTATCCCATAATATAATCGATATGACGCGGCTTAATTAAATGTATTCTCATTCGCATAATATGATTGATAACCATTCTCTTTTTCACCCATCCCATCAGGCACGATGTATTGATTATTTAGTGAATTGAAAAATAGTATAAATTTAAAAAATATAACCGATCGCTATCGCATTGAATGACCCTCATGACAACAAAATAGATAAGTCGCTATCACCTTATGAAAATAAATACTATCTTTTTTGAGAAAAACATCATCTCGTTTAGGTTTTGTTAATATATTGTCTGTTGTTTATCCCATTTGGCGAGTTTTTTCTCTGATAAGCGCTAAACAAAAAGTGCTTTTTTTAAAAAAATATCTTGCTTTTTTAAAAGACAGTTTAGAAAATCACCCTGGTTAGGAAATGGCCTGTCCGATAAATATCTTTATTTATGGGGGTGGTCTTGTCGGTGTTCTCTTATTTTCTGCTCGGTTAACTGCCTGTCCTGAAATACCTGAAACCGGTTTTATCTTCCTGAAATTCATTATGGCCTGACTCAGGTTATAGAGTTCTTTTTTATTATTGAGGAGCCGCTTGTGGCACAGAGCTTTCAAAACGAAATCCCCAAAGCGCGGATTAATATTAAATTGGATTTACATACCGGGGGGGCACAGAAAAAAGTCGAGTTACCGCTGAAATTATTAGTGATGGGCGATTACAGCCATGGTCAGGAACAGCGTCCCCTTTCGGAAAGAGAAAAGGTGGATATAAACAAAAACAATTTTGACCGGGTATTGGCTGAATTTAGCCCCACGATGAATCTGACGATTGAAAATACCCTGGCCGGCGACGGAAGTGAGACGAATATCGCGCTGGCTTTCCGACAAATAAACGATTTCGAGCCGGAGCACGTCGCCCGCCAAATTCCCCCACTGCGGGCATTGCTGGCGATGCGTAATTTGTTACGCGACCTGAAATCTAACCTGCTCGACAATGCCACTTTTCGCCGGGAGTTAGAACATATCCTCCAGGATGACCTGCTGAGTGATGAATTACGGGCAGAACTGGCGGCGCTGGCCCCGCAGGCAGACTGATTATCAGCCTGTTTTCATAAACTTTAAGTCAGGAGAGACGAATGACGGTACAAGAGCAAACTACTGCGGCTGTGACTACCACAACCCACAGTGAAGGCGGGATTTATTCCGCGTTGTTTGAAAAAATTAATTTACAGCCGGTCGAACAACTGGGCGACATCGACCGCTTTCAAAACAACGATGCCCTGGCCGATGTGACGACGGATGAGCGCGTGACCGCGGCGGTCAGTGTTTTTCTGACGCTGCTGAAAGCATCGGCTCAAAAAGTTAAGCGGCTCGACAAAACCTTGTTGGATCATCATATCGGTGCGCTGGACAGTCAAATCAGTCGTCAACTGGATGTGGTGCTACATCACCCGGCATTCCAGCAAGTGGAATCGGCCTGGCGGGGCCTGAAATTTCTGGTTGATCGGACCGATTTTCGCCAAAACGTCAGAATTGAAGTGCTGGATGTGGCTAAGGCGGATTTGCAGCAGGATTTTGACGACGCGCCGGAAATTATCCAAAGCGGTTTCTATCGCCATACTTACATTCAGGAATACGATACACCGGGTGGCGAACCTGTCGGATCGGTGATTGCCAATTATGAATTTGGCGCAGGGGCGCAGGATATTGCCCTGTTACGGAACATTGCTAAAGTGGCTGCGGCGGCGCATATGCCCTTTATTGCCGCCGCCGGTCCGGCGTTCTTCGGCAAAGACACGATGGCGGAAGTCGCGGCCATTAAAGACATCGGTAACTACTTTGACCGGGCCGAATACATCAAGTGGAAATCCTTCCGTGACAGCGACGATGCCCGTTATATCGGCCTGACGTTACCGCGGGTGCTGGGGCGTCTGCCGTATGGCCCGGATACCGTGCCGGTGCGAACGTTTAATTATGTCGAACAGGTGAAAGGGCCGGATCACAACAAATATTTGTGGACCAATGCCGCGTTTGCGTTTGCAGCCAACATGATGAAAAGCTTTGTCAACAATGGCTGGTGTGTGCAGATCCGCGGGCCAAAGGCCGGTGGTGCGGTGACTGACTTGCCGATCCACCTCTACGATCTGGGGACCGGCAGTCAGGTTAAAATTCCCTCGGAAGTGATGATCCCGGAAACCCGCGAGTTTGAATTCGCTAATCTGGGCTTTATTCCGCTCTCTTACTACAAAAACCGCGATTACGCCTGTTTCTTTTCGGCTAACTCAACGCAGAAACCGGCGGTGTACGACACCGGTGAAGCCACGGCCAACAGCCGTATCAATGCCCGTCTGCCGTATATCTTCCTGCTGTCCCGCATTGCCCATTACCTGAAGCTGATTCAGCGGGAGAACATCGGCACCACCAAGGACCGGCGTCTGCTTGAAATTGAATTGAACCACTGGATCAACACGCTGGTGACGGAGATGACCGATCCGTCTGACGATTTGCAGGCCTCTCATCCGCTACGTGAAGCGCGGGTGATTGTTGAAGATATTGATGACAATCCGGGGTTCTTCCGGGTCAGGCTGTATGCGGTGCCGCATTTCCAGGTCGAAGGACTGGACGTCAATCTGTCTCTGGTTTCTCAGATGCCGAAAGCCAAAGGGTAAACCTCATGAAAATTTCACGCCCGCTCTGGATTGAGGACGCCTTTTTGACCCCTCAACAATTTCAGCAACAAGCGAACTGGGAAGCGCTGACCAACAATTGTATTGCACACCTGGGGTTGATCCATCCCTGGGGGGTGCTGGATATACAGTTTGATCAGGATGCCCTGCGCTTCAATCGGCTCAAAATTCAGCATCTTAGAGTCCGTTTACCGGACGGAACGTTGATTGACACGGATCATGCTGACAATCTGCCTGCGGCCTGTGATTTGCAGCACGTTGTGCCGGCGGATTTGCGAACGGTTGAGGTATTACTGGCATTACCGCTGGAACACGCCAACGGCGGGAATTGCCGTCAGCATAGTGAAGACGTCGCGCCGGGGCAACCGCCGCTGCGTTATCAACAGGAGTGGGTTGAAGTACAGGATAGGTACGGCAGTCTCTGTGAGTCCATGGCGGTTGAGCGTTACGCCTTTTCCCTGCGTTTTGAGCAGGATGAAAATGGGGCTTATCTGACCTGTCCGCTGGCGCGTCTGGTACGTGACGGGCAAGCAGGCTGGACGATGGATAACGACTTTATTCCTCCGTTGCTCTCTTTTGCTGCGCATCCGCCCCTGTTGGAACAGCTCGATCTCTTGCTGACTCAGCTACGGGCTAAGCGTACTCGTCTCATGGGGATGCGCCGTGAGAGTAATCAACGGATGGCCGATTTCGCCGTGGCTGATGTGTCGCTGTTCTGGCTGTTAAATGCGCTCAACAGTTATGAACCGGTGTTGAATGATTTTAAAGCGGCCCCGGCGTTGCATCCGGAGATCATCTACCGTGAGCTGGTCAAGCTGGCGGGTGCGTTGTTGACCTTCTCGTTGGATCATGATCTCGACGCGATCCCCCGTTATCAACACCGTCAGTTGAGTGCGGTTTTCCCGCCGCTGATGCAGCTTATCAGCACCCTGCTTGAAGCCAGCTTGCCATCCCGGGTCGTTGCCATTGAACTGGTGGTGGTGCGCGAGAATCAGTGGAAAGCCTCGTTTCATGATAGACGCCTGTGCGAAGAGGCCGATTTCTATCTCTCCGTGCGATCGTCGATACCGGCACACCAGTTGCAAACCCAGTTTCCGCAATTATGTAAAGTGGGGGCACCTGATGATATTGACCGGCTGATTAACCGCTCATTGAGCGGTGTGCCTTTGCGCCCGCTGAGCCATGTGCCGGCGGCCGTCCCGCTGCGGTTGGAAAACCAGTATTTTGCTTTCGATCTGAATAATCCGCAGGCTAAAGCCATGCTGGCGGCGGGGAGCTGTGCTTTCTACGTCCCGGGAACCTTGTCGGGTGTTCAGTTAGAACTGTTTGCGGTATTACGCTCATGAACAAAGTGATGTCAATTGACCCCCTGATACTCGATATCGGGATAGTGGTGATTGCGCTGAAAAACGGGGATAAGTCAGTGCAGGGTGAGGCGTTATATCAAAAAGGGATTGCATTGATAGAAACGACACAGCAGCAATTAAGAGACCATGAGGTGAGCGAAGATGACGTCACCCAGGTGATCTATGCCTTATGTGCTTTGCTGGATGAAACCGTCCTGAGCCGTCCTGACCGGGATGATGGGCATGAAACCTGGTCGAAGACGCTGTTGCAGACGCGATTTTTTAATACCCACCATGCCGGGGAGCGGCTGTTTGAACGTATCCGTCAGGTGCTGAATCAATCACACCCCTCCCCGTTGGTCCTGACGGGCTTCCAGCGCGTATTGGCATTGGGTTTTCAGGGCGGTGATAGCGTACAGATTGCCCAGGAACGCCAGTCCTTACTGGCGGCATTGACTGAACGTGCGGGGGAAATGGTGGTGCAGCCGCACCAGGCGATCCGAACCCATGCGCGCCGTCGTCAGGGGCGATTCTGGCGTTCACGCTCCCTGGGGTTCTGGGGGTGTCAGGCTGTGCTCGCGGTGGTTTTGATGTGGTGGGGTCTGCATCTCTATCTTCAGCAATGCCTGTCTGTTGGGTAAGGATAAGGAGAACACATTGAGTGGCGCATTAAGAAGAGCACTCTGGCTTTTGGCTGGCGTTTTGGCGGCGGTGCTGTGCCGGTTTTTCTTCCCGCTGAGCAAGGTATCGGTTGCCGTGTGGCTGGGGGTGATCCTGATGGTCACGATAATTGCCTGGTGGCAGACTGGCCGCGCTGTGCGGGAAATGTCCTGTCAGGACCGTGTGGGTCGTTTGCTGGCGGCACTGCCTGCGCCCTCATGGCGTCAGCCTGTGGTGCTGACTTGCGGGGAGAATGTGGCCAGCCTGTTTGCCGGAGAACTGCTGCGCGTCACGTCACAGGGCTGTTTTATCTGTGTACGGCGGCAAAGTGAGATGAGTGCGCTGGCGGAAGCGATTATGGCGGCCAGACCGGACTGGTCCCCTCAGATCAGTGTGTTATTAACCCTCTTCCCTGAACAGCAACGGGATCAGGCGGTTATGACGGCCCAGATCCGGGCGTTTCGTTATCAGGTGGCGAGTGTGGCCCAACTCACCGCTTGTCATACACCGGCGTTCATTGCGGGCTATCTTGATGGGGATATCAGCCCGTGGTTTGAATTGCAGGCAGGCCACCCGATGATGACGGTATGGAGTGAAAAACGTTCCGCCATCGGAATGAATACCTGGTTGACCGAAGGGGAGGCACAGCAACGCACCGACCGTTTACAACAGGCGGTTGCGGTTGCGGCCTGGCAACGTTGGATGGGGGAAAACGTGCTGAGCGAGTGCCAATCACCGGAGCAGGCCAGCCCGCCGTGTTATCCCCTCGCGATGGCATTGATGTTTTTGCCCCAAACCCCGCAGGTAAACAACCTGTGGACGAAATGGCTGATCGCCCGTACTACCTTACCCCGTATCAGCCACAGTACTGCGGGTGCGGTGAGTGTCTCGCCTTTTCCCGATGCCCTGCTGCGCTTGCTGCCACGTTATGGGGGGGATACACCGCGCCGGCGGGCGGTGGCTTGGGGGATGGGCTTGCTGACCGGGTTTGTTTGTCTGGCATTGACCGCCAGCGCCTGGAATAACTATCGCTTGTGGCGCCAAATATACAGTGACTTACAACAGTATCACGCGATGGGCATGAAAGAGGCTGGCGCTCGGAGGCAGGCTTACCATCAACTCAAGCTTAACGCGGCATTGCTGGAAAAATACCGTCGTGATGGCGAACCGGTGCGTTTGGGGTTGGGGCTTTACGTGGGCGATCAGCTTTATGCGCCACTGATGGCGGCTATCAACCGCACAGTGTTACCGGTATCACCGCCGGTTTTGCCGCAGAGAGATAAAACACGGCCGCAGACATTGAGCCTTAACAGTCTGTCACTGTTTGATGTTGGCCAGTCTCGCCTTAAGGCCGGATCGACCAAAGTATTAATCAACGCGCTGATCCACATCCGTGCTAAACCGGGCTGGCTGATTATGATCACCGGCCATACCGACTCTACCGGCGATGCCGCGAAAAATCAGGCGCTGTCACTGGCGCGGGCAGACGCGGTACGCGACTGGATCTTACACACCAGTGATATACCCCCCGCGTGTGTCGTCGTACAAGGCGAGGGCGCAACGCAGCCGATCGCCACCAATTCAACACCTGCGGGGCGTACAGCCAACCGCAGAGTTGAAATCCGTCTGGTACCGGGCGCCGTCGCCTGTCGGTGACGGCAACAAGTGCCAGGCTTTTTATCAACAACAACGTCGCCGGTGCAGGCGACATCACATAGCAACAACAGGAGTCCTATTATGGCGATCCCCGCTTATTTATGGTTGAAAGATGACGGCGGTGCCGACATCAAAGGGTCTGTCGATGTGCAGAACCGGGAAGGCAGCATTGAAATCGTGGCGCTGGAACATGCGCTGCATATTCCGACGGACAACAACACCGGCAAGTTGACCGGAACCCGCGTGCACGCGCCGCTCGTGTTCACCAAAGAAGTCGATGCATCCACCCCGTATTTGTATAAAGCGGTCACCTCCGGCCAGACCCTGAAATCGGCGGAAATCAAGTGGTACCAGATTGATGACGCCGGTCAGGAGAAAGAATATTTCACCACTAAACTGGACAACGTGAAGGTGGTGAAAGTGGCACCGCTGATGCATGACATCAAAGATCCGGCCAAAGAGAAGCACAACCATCTGGAACGTGTGGAGTTCCGCTACGAAAAAATTACCTGGACGTACAAGGACGGCAACATCATTCACTCCGATGCGTGGAATGAGCGCAATCAGGCGTAATGCCCTGACGGCGGCTATGCCGACGGGATAGCCGCCATTTAACCTAACAGGCGCGGCGTGATTGCGGCGCCTGTTCAATACAAAATCCGGTGGGAGACCCCACCAGACAACTTTTTACCCGGGAATGGGCACAGTTTGGGCAAGCAATCACGGAGGCGTCTCAGCCGTGCGGTCGCTATGGCGAAACGTGATCCCCTGCTTGAAGTGGCCTGACCTCATGATATGACCGGAACTTGATATGGATACAGTCTCTACTGCATTATTGCGTCGCTTAAATCCCTATTGTGCTCGGGCGTTGGACGCGGCGGCGGCGCTTTGCCAGACACGGGCACAGGCTGAGATCACGGTAGAACACTGGCTGCTCAAACTGTTTGAAACTGGTGAAGGCGATATGGTCGTGATTGCCCGGCGTTATGAATGGGCGATGGACGCGCTGTGGCAATCGCTGCTCACAACGATTGAGCGGCTGCCTCATCGCCTTCATCAGCGTCCACGGTTGTCGACAGCCCTGTGTCATTGGTTACAGGCGGCCTGGCTGATTGCGTCGCGGGAAGAAGATCCGGTATCTATTCGCTCAGTGCACCTGTTGCAGGCGCTGTGTAATCAGCCGGTGTGGTGGCGTGCTCAGGATACCTGGCCGTTACTCAGCCTGAGTGAGACCCAGCTGCAACGTCTGCGCCCGTTGCTGGATCAACAATCAGAGGAAAGTCCGGAAAGACAGGCCATGGCGGGTCTGACCGAGAGCGGCGCCGAATTTGCCGGAGCGGAAATGGGCACCGATGAATCAGCCCGACAGACCGCATCCTTACCCCCGGCATTACAGGGCGCTCTGGACCAATTCACGCAGGATATCACGGCCCGGGCGGCAGAGGGTCACATCGATCCGGTGTTTGGCCGTGACAGTGAAATCCGCCAGATGATCGACATTCTGTCGCGCCGGCGTAAAAACAACCCGATCCTGGTCGGTGAACCGGGAGTGGGAAAAACGGCTCTGGTGGAAGGATTGGCCCTGCGTATTGCCGAAGGCCATGTCCCCGCCAGCCTGAAAACCGTCAGCGTGCGGGCGCTGGATCTGGGGTTGTTGCAGGCGGGAGCCGGGGTAAAAGGCGAATTTGAACAGCGGCTGAAAAATGTGATGGCGGCGGTACAACAGTCACCGACCCCGATTTTACTGTTTATTGATGAAGCCCATACGCTGATTGGTACCGGTAATCAGGCGGGCGGCGTGGATGCCGCTAACCTGTTAAAACCGGCGCTGGCGCGGGGAACATTACGCACCCTTGCCGCCACTACCTGGTCGGAATACAAACAGTATTTTGAACGGGATGCGGCACTGGAACGGCGTTTCCAGATGATCAAAGTGGACGAGCCGGACGATGAAACCGCCTGCCTGATGCTGCGGGGCCTGAAAGCGCATTATGCCCGTCATCATGGTGTCCATATTCAGGACGCCGCGGTTAAAGCGGCGGTCACCTTATCCCGCCGTTACCTGACCGGGCGCCAGCTGCCGGATAAAGCGGTGGATCTGCTCGATACCGCCAGTGCGCGGGTGCGGATGAGTTTGGACACCGTACCGGAAGCATTGACGCTGCTCCGGGCTCAGTTGACTGCACTGGAGAGGGAGCAACAGGCGATAGCGGAAGATAGGGCGTTGGGGCAGCCTGCTTGTTCTGATCGTCTGGCCCAGATTGCGGCACGGCACGGTGAGCTGTGCCGGCAACAGCAACAACGGGAGGAACAATACCAACAGGAAAAACAGCTCACGCAACAGTTACTGGCTATTCGGCAGGACATCAGCCGGCAGGGGGAGTTAGCCGCATTACAACAGCGGCTGGCAGCCTGTCAACAGGGGCAACCGTTGCTATCACCGGATGTGGATGTGCGCACCGTAGCGACAGTGGTGGCCGACTGGACCGGTATTCCCTTAAGCAGTTTGCTGAAAGACGAACAAACCGACCTGTTGCATCTGGAGCAGCATTTAGCGGAACGGGTTATCGGTCAGGCTCCTGCGTTGCGGGCCATCGCCCAACGTCTCCGGGCGGCGAAAACTGGCCTGACCCCGGAACAGGGGCCGTTGGGGGTGTTTCTGCTGGTTGGGCCGAGCGGGGTCGGGAAAACCGAAACCGCGCTGGCCTTAGCGGATAGCCTGTTTGGTGGCGAGCGTTCACTGATCACCATTAACCTGTCGGAATACCAGGAGGCACACACGGTTTCCCAGTTGAAAGGTTCTCCCCCGGGGTATGTGGGTTACGGGCAGGGGGGTATCCTGACGGAAGCGGTACGCCAGCGTCCTTACAGTGTTGTGTTGTTGGATGAAGTGGAAAAAGCCCACCGTGACGTGCTGAACCTGTTCTATCAGGTGTTTGATCGCGGTTTTATGCGGGACGGTGAAGGGCGCGAGATTGATTTTCGTCACACGGTGATATTGATGACTGCCAACTTGGGCAGTGATCCGCTGATGGCGCTATTGGCCCAACAGCCCGATGCCCCGCCCGCGCTGTTACATGAGTTGTTACATCCCATTCTGCGCGACCACTTCCAGCCGGCCCTGCTGGCGCGTTTCCAGACCGTCATTTACCGTCCGTTATCGGCGGAGGCACTCAGGCGCATTGTGGACATCAAATTGGGGCAGGTCACCCGGCGTCTGCATACCCATTATGGCCTGACCTGCACGGTGGGAAGTGGCCTTTGTGACACATTGGTAAATGCCTGCCTGCTACCGGACAGTGGTGCCCGCAATATTGACAGCCTGCTCAGCCAGCAAATTTTACCGGTGTTATCGCAGGCGTTGTTGGAACGTCTGGCACACCATTATAAACCTGCCGAGGTGACGTTAGGTTTCGATCAGGAAGAGGGGATCACCCTCTCTTTCACCGAGCAAACTGCGGTATCTGATATCTGAGGAAAACGATTGATGGATAGAAAAATGCTTCGCGCCCGTCAGCGCCAGGCGGGTAAAGCCGCACTGCCAGGCCATGCCCGTTACCGGCTTGAAGTGCGGCGCTGTGACGCAGTGCTGGAGGTGTTCAGCTTCACCGGCGAAGAGCGCCTGTGCGCCCCTTATTGCTACACCATTGATTTCACCAGCCCGAACAGGGATATCGACCCGGCGGTGATGTTGAACAAACCGGCCACGTTTATCTTGCAGGCACCGGAAAACCGGGAACAGGTGCGTAAAGTACACGGCGTCATCACCCGGTTTAACCGGCTTGCCACCTCGGTGGATGAAACCCACTATCAGGTCTGTCTGGAGCCGCGTCTGGCGTTGCTGCACCATACCCGACGCTGTGCGATTTACCAGAACCAGTCAGTCCCGGAAACGGTGGAAAAGATCCTGCGTGACCGCCACGGTTTTCGGGGCCAGGATTTTCTGTTCACCCTGGTGCGGGAATATCCCCGGCGGGAACTGGGGGTGCAGTGGCAGGAGAGTGATCTGGATTTTATCCAGCGTATTTTAGCGGAAGTGGGGATTGGGTATCGCTTCGAGATGGACAGCCGTCTGGGGATTGACGTGGTGCGGTTTGGGGATAACCAGCGTAATTATCAGTACGACGTGCGTTTACCGTTACGTGACCCGGCGGGCATGAATCACAACGACCGTGATTCGGTGTGGGATTTGCATGTTGAACATCAGGTGGTCACGCAAAGGGTGAAGGTGCGGGACTACAACTACCGGGAAGCGGGCAATGACCTGCAATATCAGGTCAGCCAGGATCGGGATACTACCGTAGTCGGTGAAATTTACCGTTATGGCGATAACATTCTGGCACGGGGAGAACCGATCCAGCCCCAGCCGGAAACGGCAGGATTTTATGCCCGTTTGCATCACGAGCGCGATTTGTACCGGCAGCACCTGATCCGGGGTCAAAGCTCTTCCCCCATGTTAGTCCCCGGTTTAGTGCTGGAGCTTGAAGGGGAGAGACCGGCAGGGGTGGGAAAAGCGGGGGTACTGATTGTCTCCATGCGAAGCAGTGCCCGGCGTGACAGCAACTATCTGGTCAGTTTTAGCGGTATCCCTTACAGCGAAATCATGAGCTACCGGCCGGCACTGCGGGAACGACCGGTGATATCCGGCACGGTGCCGGCGCGGGTGACCAGCGACTGGCCGAACGATACCTACAGCCATATCGATAAAATGGGGCGTTACCGCATCAAGTTTGATTTTGATTTGGATGAATGGCCGCTGGGAGGCGAAAGCCTGTGGGTGCGTTTAGCCCGACCGTATGCCGGTAACACCTACGGCTTCCACTGGCCGCTGCTCCAGGGGACCGAAGTGGCGGTGGCGTTTGAACAGGGCAACCCCGACCGGCCTTATATCGCTCATGCGTTGCATGACTCGCGTCACGAAGATCATGTGACCCTCGACAACGCCAGACGTAATGTCCTGCGTACCCCGGCGAACAACAAATTGCGGATGGACGACGAACGCGGCAAAGAACATATCAAGCTGAGTACTGAATACGGCGGTAAGAGTCAGCTGAATCTGGGGCATCTGGTGGATGGACAGCGACCGCACCCCAATCAGCGCGGCGAAGGGTTTGAACTGCGCACCGACGACTGGGGGGCGATCCGGGCCGGGAAGGGGTTGTTTATCAGTGCCGATCAACAGACCAAAGCCTCGGGTCAGCAACTGGATATGTCGGCAGTGATAGAGCAATTAGAAACAGCCCTGTCTATCGCTAAATCCTTATCGAAGGCAGCTGAAATCGGCCAGGGTAAACCGGGGGACTCGGCAGGACAGGTAGTTCTTAACCAAGTGCTGGAAGGGTTGAAAAAGCCGGGGATCCTGATGCATGCACCACAAGGGATAGGGATTATCAGCCCTGAAACGGTCAGAGTGGCATCGGGTCACCACAGTGTTGGGGTGATAGCGGGGAAAAATGCTGATATCAGCGCATTAAAAGACATTACTGCTGTTGGTGGTGAGTCAGTGAGTCTGTTTGCGCAAAGGTCAGGCATGAAATTGTTTGCTCATCAGGGAAAGCTGGAGATACAGGCACAGGATGATGAACTGTCAGCGCTGGCTAAAAAGGATATTGACATAACTAGTGCTGAGGGAAAGGTCACGATCAATGCCAGTCGGGAAATCGTATTGTCCAGTGGCGGTGGTTATATTCGGATTAAAGACGGCAATATCGAATTAGGTTGCCCCGGCAACATATTACTGAAAGCAGCTAATGTGCAAAAGATAGGCGCTGAGAATATTAATGCCCCAGTGCCGGCTCTGCCCCGGGGTTTTAGTGGGTTTTTTACTTTGAAAGATCAGGATAGTGGGCAAGTTTTACCTCACAAGCGCTATCGCATTACCACAGCGGATGGGCAGGTGTTTGAAGGGGTGAGTGATGAAAACGGTAAAACAGTTGAAATTCATACTGCGACACCTGACAAGCTGAACATTGAACACTTTTAAATTCTTGAGAGGAAAATTGTATGGCCGTAACGACCGGAAAAACCGCTGTAAAACCGCAAAATACCGATGTGCACGTGAAGGCAGAGCCGGCACTTTATTTTCATCCTGACAGTGAAACCCTGATTTTTGTGGATAAGGAAGATATCCATGCACTGGAGGCGGAGCATAACCTGCTGAGTCTCTGTGTGGAACAGCGCATTGAGGCTGAATTGAAGTTAGAAGCGCTGACGGAACAGTGTACCCGGCAGACAATGGTGCCTGCTTACGGGCATGAAGTGCAGCTCAAAGCGGCTTATAACGAACTGAATGGTGCCTGCGACCGGTTGCATAATCAACTGACGACATTAAGTCCTCCGGAGTATTTGCCTAAAACCACGTTACTGGATGAAAACGCTAAAAAAAGTGCGATTGGTATCACTGAACTGATAGCAATGAACAAGGGCTATCAGGGCTACAAGTACACCTACGTCCGATCGGACAAAATCAAAAGCCACTGGCGGCGCTATAAGCTGAATGATCAGGACAAGAAAAGCGGTGGTAAAAGTTTCCTGCGGGAAGTGGCGTATACCGACAAAGAGGGCAACAGTCGCACCCGGATGGAGATTGACGGGAAGAAACTGGAAGAGCAAATCAGCAAACTGAAATCGTCATTAACCGTGGTAGATGTGAAGTTGATTGATGATCACAGTGGTGTTTGGGGGAAGTGGGCGCAAGACCTGAATAACAACCTGAAAATGTCACCATATGAGGGAGAGCATATTGCGTTTGATTCGCAATCACAACTGATGCGCTGGTCTTATGGTGCGGGAGCTAAAGTTTCACTGAATCCACTGGAAATCAGTAAAAAGGGGCTGAAAGGGCTGTTGGATGGGTCAGGGAAGGTTAATTTCTATGCCAATTTTGCGCTGGCGGAATCGCGAACAAGGGCAACATTGCATCTGCCAGACAGAACCGGGGTGAAACTGTGCTATCCACGCAAGGATGGCAGTGAAGGGGTGCTGGGTATATGGCGGTTTGATTTGACGCTGACGTTATCGGGCAGCGTGGGGGCCAGTCTGGGGATTGAGGCGGGAGTGAACCTGAAAGGTAATGTAGCGAAAGGGATGCCGACCAAGATGGCGCTGGATAGCAACGGTATACCGGGTCGTCGCAAGGTAGATGTATCTAAGATGCTGGAGGATTCGGATAGCGGCGGGGAGTTGAGTGTGTTTGTTGGGGCAGAGTGCAGCGCCAATGTTAGTGGTGGTTTGATGTGGAAAAACCCGGAAAAAAATCCAATGGAATTTCGGCCGCTGGCGAAAGTGAGTGTGGGTTTTACGGGACAGGCTGGTGTGGGTTTCAGCAGAATGGTGATGTTCAGCTACCTGAATGGCCACATTCGAGTAGTCGCCAAAGGTGGGGTGTGCTGGGGGATCGGCGGCAAAGGATCTGTCGGTTTTGATATTGATGGCGAGGCGATATGGGAAGAGTTTATACCGTGCTTGTCCTATATGTTGCGCAATATGGATTATACGAAGATATTGGAGTTGATGACTGAGGAGCATTATTACGCGTTTTGTATGATGCCACTATTAAAACTGGGAGAGTACGCGCTTACTGAAAGCGTGGATGGTTTAGTTTCTGCTCTAAACCAATCCTGGGAGGATAAGGAAAAACGGGTGGCACTGATGGAGAAGATTAATGCCAGTCAGGGGGATGTGCTGAAATATGCTCCGCCGGAAACCCGAGGTGCAGTGATTGCGGCGTTGATTGAAATTAACTTCTGGGATGAGGTGGCTAGTCCAGCCAGTCACCGTGCATTAAAAGGGGAAGCTATGACGGTGTTCAGTGCTCGTAAGCGGGCAGTGCTGGCTGTGCTGAAATGGGTGCAGTCAAAAAGCGACTACGAAAATGTGATGCAGCGCCTGTACAAAATACCGGGTGAAGGAAAAGGTGACTGGAAGAAAGGCGAAGAAGAAGTGATTGCCTTTTTAGGTCGGGGTGAAGCACCACAAATTTATGGGCGTAGTGATAATTTTGTTCCCTTGGCTGCCAAAGTCACTATTGAGCCAAGTCATTATGCAAAAAATTTGAAAGACATTTATGACTGGCTGCCTACCAGCGAGGAAGTGGTTAAAAGCTTGAATGAACCTTTGAAACCGGTAAATGCAGAGTTGTTTAAAAGTATTACACAGGTGGTTGTTGAACAGCATCGTTATGTAAGGATATTTAAATGATGAAACGAATAAAGTGTTATCCCATGCTAGTCGGTTTGGTGTTACTCATACTGGCGGGCTGCAAAGATGAAAAGAAAATTCAGGCAGAACAGCAGTCTTTGGTAAAAGAAGTGCTGGCGGAGATGGTGCCAGTGGCCGGCGGCAGTTTTATGATGGGGGATTTTGGTCCTCGGGTGGCGGAGCACCTGCCTTACAGCTTTGATTTGGATAATAAGCCAGAACATAAGGTAACTCTGGATAGTTTTAGTATCTCGAAATACCGGGTGACTTGGACTCAGTTTAACCGTTACCGGGCGATGCTTGGGTTACCAGAGAATAATTTTTATCAACACTTTAAAAAGGTTGGGAAAGAATACGAATCTTATCAAGCTCTGCTGGGAGAAAAATATCCGGCTTCGGTGTACTGGCAGGAGGCTAAGGACTTTTGCCAGTGGTTGGGTAAAGTGAGTGGTGAGAAAGTCGATTTACCGACGGAGGCACAATGGGAGTATGCAGCCCGTAGCCGTGGTCAGTTATTTATTTTTGCCAACAATAATAATGTGTATGAACCGAATAAAAATTTTACGGGGGATATTCGCCCGGTTGGGTCTTATCCTCCGAATCCGTTAGGGCTGTACGATATGATGGGGAATGGACAGGATTGGGTGAATGATTGGTATGCCGCAGACTATTATCAGCACTCACCAGAACATAATCCGCGAGGCCCTGAAAAGGGAAAAGAAAAAGTATTGAGAGGCTCTGTTGGACAGATTGACCAAAAAAATCTGGTGATTAATCGCTATAAGATAGCGTTGGATTATTTTGAAAAACCAAAAAGTAACCCACCTGGATACGGTTTTCGCTGTGTAGTCAATTTACCTGAAACAGAGAATTCAACTGTAGATTTGAATAATTCCCGCCACAACAAGGAAATATTGAAATGATAAAACGAACGACATGTTATCTCATGCTGGTCGGACTGGCATTGCTGACATTGGCGGGCTGCAAAGATAAAAAGAAAATTCAGGCAGAGCAGCAGGCTTTGGTGAAAGAAGCGTTGGTGGAAATGGTGCCAGTGGAAGGTGGCAGTTTTATGATGGGGGATTTTGGTCCTCGGGTGGCGGAGCACCTGCCTTACAGCTTTGATTTGGATAATAAGCCAGAACATAAGGTAACGCTGGATAGTTTTAGTATCTCAAAATACCGAGTGACCTGGGGGCAGTTTAACCGTTATCTGGCTATTTTGGGGTTGCCAAAAACTGCAACATACAATTATCTGAAAGGAGCAATAGATGTTGCGTATTTCGTTCAGAGTACTGGGGATAACTATCCAGCTTCAGTGGACTGGCAGCAGGCTAAAGACTATTGCCAGTGGATAGGAAAAATGAGTAGTCAGAGGGTAGATTTACCCACAGAAGCGGAGTGGGAGTACGCGGCACGGAGTCGGGGCCAGTTATTTATTTTTGCTAATAATAACAATGTGTATGAGCTGGGGAAAAATTTTGCGGGTGATATTAGCCCAGTGGGTTCTTATCCTCCTAATCCACTGGGACTGTATGACATGATGGGTAATAGACGAGATTGGGTTAATGATTGGTATGCCGCAGATTATTACCAGCATTCACCAGAACATAATCCACAAGGTCCTAAAAAGGGAGATAAAAAAGTATTAAGAGGGTCTGTCGGAAGTAGTGATCAAGAAAACTTGGTGATTAATCGCTATAGCTATCATCTTGGTGAAAAGGTTTATCCACCGGGTTTTGGCTTCCGCTGTGTAGTCAATTTACCTGAAACAAAGAATTCAACTGTAGATTTGAAGAATTTCCGCAACAACAAGGAAATATTGAAATGATAAAACGAACGACATGTTATCTCATTCTGGTCGGACTGGCATTGCTGACATTGGCAGGTTGCAAAGATAAAAAGAAAATTCAGGCAGAACAGCAGGCGTTGGTAAAAGAGGTTTTGGCGGAAATGGTACCAGTGGCCGGAGGCAGCTTTATGATGGGGGATTTTGTCATGCGCGACGGTGACAACCTGTTTTACAACTCAGATATAGATAATAAATATGAACATAAAGTAACACTGAACAGTTTTAGCATTGCTAAATATAAGGTGACTTGGGGGCAATTTAATCGCTACCGAGAGATTCTGGATCTGCCGAAAACGGCAACGTATAACAAACTGAAACAAGATAGGATTTCTCAGTATTTTGTCGAGAGTACAGGTGATAACTATCCGGCTTCAGTAGACTGGCAGGATGCTAAAGATTATTGCCAGTGGCTGGGCAAAGTAAGCGGTAAGAGGGGAGATTTGCCGACAGAGGCGCAATGGGAGTATGCGGCGCGCAGTCGAGGTCAATTATTTATCTTTGCTAGCAGTGATAACTATTACGATGAAGAAAAGGGGTTCTCTTCAAGTGATAGCCCGGTGGGATCTTTTCCACCGAATCCTCTGGGGTTGTACGACATGATGGGTAATGGCACTGACTGGATCAATGATTGGTATGCCGAAGACTATTATCAGCGTTCACCAGAGCATAACCCACAAGGGCCTGAGCATGGTGATAAAAAGGTTGTGAGAGGCTATGTCGGACTAGGTGTTGGGGGGGTACTGAATAGCACAACGGTGGCAAGAAATAGTGTGTCATTAAAAAAAGATAAAGTTAATTCTCCAGGCTATGGTTTCCGTTGTGTGATTAATCAACCGGTAGTTAAAAATTCAACTCTGGATTTGGAAAGTATCCGCGATAATAAAGAAGCGCGGGTTGAACTAATGGAAAAAATCAATGCGAGTCAGGGAGATGTATTAAAGTCTGTGTCACTGGAAACCAAGGGGGAGGTCATTGCGGTTCTGATTGATACTAATCTCTGGGATGGCGTTGCAAATCCGGTGAAACACGACGCGCAGAAGTGTGGTAAAGGGACAATACTTGATGCGCGTAAGCGAGCAGTGCTGGCGGCGTTAAAATGGGTGCAGTCAAAGCGCGACTACGAGGATGTGATGCAACATATGGAGATAGTACCGACCATTGATAGGCAGGTGAGTTGGCCGACTAATGAAGCAAAAGTGATTGCCTTTTTAAGCCAAGGTGAAGCGCCGAAAAATTACGGGCGCAGTGATAATTTTATTCCTTTTGCCGCTAAGGTCACCATTCAGCCGAGCCATTATGTTGAAAATTTACGAGGCATTTATCGCTCATTGCCTGCTGTTCAGGCAAACATCAATGAACCATTGAAACCGGTGAATGTGGCGTTATTAAGTAGCTGCACACAAGTGACCGTAGAGCAACATGGCTGGCAGAAGGTAAATGTGGTGGCGCATTGAATTATTGGATTATGTTTTTTGCTGTGTGAGCAAATTATTTTGAAACTAAAAATGCAACTTTGGGTCTAAAAGTTTCTGGTAATAAATGTCAGCGACTGGATAACTTGCTTCTCAGAAAGAATAAGTTTGGACATCAGATTATGCGAAGTCGTGATTCTGACGATGATTTCTAGTTTATCATCGGAACTAATTTTAACTAATGAAAAGGTATTAAAGAGATGAAAATCAAAAAAGAGTGGAGTTTGTCTAATAGCGATGCTATTACGGATATGCCCTCCCTGTCTGAAAAGCGTAGCTGGGTGGTGAGGAAATGGAAATGGCTTATTCTTGGTCTTCTTCCTTTATTTGTCGTGGGCGTGTTCACTCTTGTCATGGGTTCAATGAAATCCTCAGAACCCTATGAAAAAGCATTATCACTGGCGCAATCTAATCCTGTTGTGAAGCATATTCTCGGGCAGCCGATTGAGGTGGGTTGGTTTATTTCCGGCAGTATCAGCAATAGTAGCGCAGGGTTGGAAATACCCATTAAGGGAAGTAAATCAAGCGGAACAATATATGTTGATGCTGACAAGTATTCAGGACATTGGCGATATAAAACAATGGCTGTTCAGCCCGATCAAGGGGGTGAATTGATTAACCTGCTGAGTCCCAATGTGAAGTAATCATACTGGTTCTGTGTGAATAATCTTAATATGTGAAATTAATTATTTGTTGACAATGGATGGCTCCCTGAGGTAAATATTATTTCCTTTTATAGTTTGATTAATTCTTTCATTCTCCAGATATTCTATAATATTATCTGGACGTAATGAGATTTATTATCAAAAGAGAAAGCCATAAGATGTAGAGTTAATGGTATTGGATTCTATGTAATTAAATATCATTCTCTCCTATGGTGGTTGCCAGGTTATCTATCTAAATGTAGCAAAGGTTTTTGTAGGGTAAAAATATGGGCTGGAATAAACCCGTGATAGCAATACAGCAAAAGCCTGTTTCGCCGGTATTATGGCGTTGGCTTGTCTCATTCATTGCGATTATTTGCGTCTGTATTGCCTGCTATCTGTTATGGTCTGAATTTCTCAGGCAGCAGCAAGGGTGGATGATCCTGGGTGCTGTGGGCCTGATATGGCTGACCGCATTTGGGCTTCGATTATCTCTCTTTGGTTACCGGCTGGAGATGTATCGTCTTTGGCATCAAGAGAATCAATATATCGAGAAAGAATGGCAATCCTGGGCGGATCGGTATATGTCGGTATTATACAGTAGCGTATTTTTGCCGGAGAAAATAACGGCGGCGACTATCATGCAAGAAGAATCGAAAATTGCAGTTCAATATGGCATAGGGAAAATCATCGATTACTTTTCATGGTCAGAAAATAAATGGCAGGACTCAGTAAAGATATTGTTACATAGTGTAGAAAATGCTATTTCTGAACTGCTGCCTGACAGGCCAATCTATACAACGGTTATCACCAATTGCCCTGAGCAGAAATATGAAGAGCTAGAAATGATATTGCAACAAAATTGGCAATCGATTTTTCCTTCACGTAAGCCATTGTCTCAATTAAATCTAGTGCCTTATTTGTCGGCAATGCATATTGAACATTGGTTAAAAGATCCTGCCAGTGAAGTGCAATTGCTAATATTGCTGCAAATTGAAAGTGCCGGACAGTTTTCAGAAGGTTTGGGGGTATTTCTGATGGCAACAGATGATTTGGTGAAAAAATTTGATTTGGTTGAAAAAGCCAGAATTTATCGACCAATGGAAATTAATTCAGAGGAATTCGAGCGAGAATTCGGAATATTTATCAATACCCAATTATCTGCGAAATCGGCGACAGGAATGATAGGGGATGATAACGGTATATATACCTATTCTTCAAAAATAATGTCAGTGATCCAAGATAATCATGCAGCATTAAAACTTGAGCAAATTAAAAATGTTGAAAAGTTTATTGGTGTGCCAGGTCAAGGCGCTTATTGGTTGGCGGCTGGGTTAGCAATTGATCTGTCTCAATATAATTCAGGGGGTTATTTAGTTTTGTCAAAAAATGAAGATAACTGGGTGATAAATACCGTTCAGGCATTGGAGGAACAATGGAAATAATCGATAATAAATGGACCAAAGCCGGTAATGCCGTGTTATTTATCGTCATTGCTGCCGTGCTGGCATTTTTTATCTGGTTTTATGGTGAGAAAGTCGGATTGAATGAAAATGATAAGAAAGTATTTGCCTGGGGATTATCTGTTTTGATTTTTGGCGTATTTCGTCTTTTGCCGATAATCGCCGGGATTTATCGGCAGGAACATATAAGAAGAAAAATCGAACAGGAAGGATTACATCCGGCCAGAGAAAAGCGTTTAAAAATTCATTCATCTGAAGATGAGAATGTGGAAATTATCAGTTTTCATCTCAATCG